>JAEZFR010000482.1 GCA_023417285.1 Bacillota bacterium | reverse complement strand
GGCTTAACCAAAAAGACCTTTACTAATGTACAGGTGGTGTTTGCAGGTATTTCTATTATACTTGGGTTTCTATGTATAAAGTTTGTATTTGCTGGAGGGCTTGGAATTGCTACAAGTATTTTCTTTTTAATGAGTCTAGCAAGCAGTATAGTATTCTTTAGATACCATGCTATAGAAATACGCCGAATAGACTTATTCTACATAATAATTTTGTCAGCATTTTCATTCAGTTTTTCTATTTATGCCAATACTATAATAAAAGGCCTTACACTGATTTTCCTTTTCTTGGGGTTCATGGGATTGTACTTTATTATATGTGAACGAAGCCACAAAAACTATTTTACTGGCAATATGATTTTTGATGCTATAAAAGCAATAATTATAATGCCGCTTTCATCTATGGGTGAGTGTGGTCTGGCTCTGAATAGTGCTGGAAAAAAGTACTCTGTAGGAAAGAATCTGCTTTATATTATTACAGGACTAATCATAGCAGTACCTACAACAATGACAATTGCGTATTTACTGATGCAAGCTGACGACGCATTCAATAATATGTTTACATACCTATTTAACAATGCATTTTCAAACATAGTAATATTTTTAGTTCAAGTTGCCGTAGGCATTCCTTCTGCATTTTATATTTATGGAACATGGATGTCATACGCAAAGGGTACTAATGCAGAGTTATTAACCCAAACAAGAGCTAATAGTATTGTCAAAAAGCTTAGGTTTGCACCCAATATTGTAATTTGTACAATAACTATTCCAATCTGCTTGCTATATACAATGTTCTTTGCTTCACAGACAGCATACTATTTTTCAGCCTTTAACAATATCTTACCGCAGAGTTTGACATATGCAGAGTATGCACGTAAAGGCTTTTTTGAATTATGCGCGGTAGTAGTGATAAATATCGTAATTATATCAGCGATTACAGTATTTACAAAAAGAACAAGTGAAAGACCGCCTAGACTTCTAAAAATATTTACTGTTATTCTCTCAACATACACGCTTCTGCTTATTGCAACAGCTATAAGCAAAATGTTGATGTATATTGACAATTATGGTCTCTCACTTTTGAGGGTTTACACTACTTGGTTTATGCTACTTACAGGACTAATCTTTATCTTGCTTGTTTTAAAGCAGTTTATTCCTTCTGTGAAAATAATGAGAAGCAGTGTTGCTGTATTCATTTTAATGTTTGGGTTACTTACATTCAGTGACGTTGATGCACAGATTGCAAAGTACAATGTTGATTGTTATACCAGTGGAAAATTTAACACTGTAGATGTAAATATGATGTATAATTTATCTGATTCTGCTGTTAAATATGTTATACCATTGTTACAGTCAAAGGACAATTCAATTGCTAACTCTGCTAGGGAGTATCTAGATAATAAATTTAACTATTATGATAGCCAGAAGATTGATTGGAGAAGTTTTAATTTGACTTCTCACAAAGCCAAGAAGTTGGTTGAAGAATATAAAGCTACACGTTAATATATTAATATACTAAGCTACATGGTGAATCATACCCAGCTAAAGCATTTATAATATTGGATTAAAATTTAGTCATAAAATCAATTTTAAAATTAAAACAATGGCTTGTTTTTTTGGAATATGTATGTTAGAATGTTACTTGTCTATTTTAGGAGGTGTTATCGTGGAAGTTGCAAAGTGGATCGTTAACATATTACACATTATTTTCGCATTGTCCATAATTGTCATAGTATTGCTTCAGTCTGGTAAGCAGGCAGGACTATCTGGCTCAATTGCTGGAGGTGCTGAAACATTTTTCGGAAAGAATAAGGGACGTACAATTGATGCTTTGTTAGGAAAGTACACATCAATTGCTGCAATAGCATTCCTTTTTACTTCAGTAGCTCTATACTTATTGATAGAGTACACAATGTAATAAATATAAAGTAAACCCAGGTGTTACGTACACTTGGGTTTTTTTATATCTTTTTTGTGATATAATTTATACATAATCTAGTTTTATGTGGAGGTTGACAAGATGAATAGAAATGACGCTATGGAGGTATTACAGATAAGACTAAAAAGTCCAAACCTGCTTAAGCACTCTTATGCAGTAGAAGCAATAATGATAGCTCTAGCAGAAAAACTAGGAGGAAACAAGGAATTATGGGGACTTGCAGGACTTTTACACGATATTGATTATGAGAGAACTGCTCAGACTCCTGAGTTACATAGCAAGGTTGGTGCAGACATACTAGATACTCTTGGAATAGATGAGTCGGTAGTTTATGCTGTTAGGGCCCACAATGCAATGCATGGTATACCGAGAAGCAGAAAAATAGATAAGGCACTTTATGCAGCCGATCCAGTATCAGGACTGGTTACTGCATGTGCGCTTATATTACCGTCCAAAAAGTTGTCCGATGTATCAACTGAATTTGTATTAAAGAAAATGGAAGAAAAATCATTTGCAAAGGGAGCTAATCGTGAACAAATACGATCATGTGTAGAACTTGAACTAAGTTTAGAGGACTTTATAAAGATTTCACTTGCTGCCATGCAATCAATATCAGATGATTTAGGCTTATAGTATATATTTGTTATTGACAATCTCTATACAAAGGATTTTAGCTGAATTAGTCTATAAGTACATGTTTTTTTTGCAACCTGTACAAAATACAGCTATATATGGGAAATCTTATGATTTATTATTATTGGTGAAAGGTTGGCTGATTATATGTCTGAACTAGAAATAAGGAAAAACAAAATTGTAGGCTTTATGAGTGAACAAACTTATAAACCTATGGTGATAAAGGAGCTTGCACTCATTCTGGAGGTTCCTAAGGATGATATGCCACTTTTTACACAGATACTTTCAGAACTAGAGCAAGAAGGCAGAATATTCAAAACTAATAGTGGGAGATATAGTGTGCCTTCTAGAATGAATTTGGTAAGAGGACGTATTCAGGGTAATGAAAGGGGCTTTGCCTTTGTCATTCCTGATGACGAGATGCTGGACGATGTATTTATTCCTGCTGACAGCTTAGATGGTGCAATGCACAATGATATTGTACTTGCACGTGTGAATAGAAAGAGCACCTCCGATAGAAGGATGGAGGGTGAGATTGTAAAAATAGTCAAACGCTCCAATACAACTATTGTTGGAACCTTTGAAAAAAGTCAGAACTTTGGATTCGTGATTCCTGACAATAAGAGGATATCAGGGGATATATTTATTTCAAAAAGCGAATTTAATGGTGCCAAAAAGGGGCAAAAGGTTGTTGTTGAAATTATTAAATACCCTGAGCAAAGAAGAAATGCAGAGGGCAGGGTTGTTGAAATAATTGGGGATAAGGACGAAGCTGGAACAGATATTTTGTCAATTATCCGCACATACAACTTAGCAGAAGAATTTCCTGAAGCTGTTATTAAGCAAGCTGATGAGGTTAGCGATATTGTTACAGAGGAGATGGCCAAAGGTAGAAGAGACTTGAGGGGCCTACGTATGGTCACAATAGATGGAGAAGATGCAAAGGATCTCGATGACGCGGTCTCTGTTGAGATGCTCGAAAACGGCAACTATAGGCTGGGAGTTCACATTGCTGATGTAACCAATTACGTTACAGAAAATTCTCCACTTGATCTTGAGGCCCTTAACAGAGGCACTAGCGTATATCTAGTTGATAGAGTAATTCCTATGCTCCCGAGAAAGCTTTCTAATGGGATATGCAGCTTAAATCCTCAGGTTGATAGGCTTAGTTTCTCAGTGTTTATGGATATTGATTCAAATGGGCGTGTAGTGAATCACGACATATTTGAAAGTGTTATAAATATAGACGAAAGAATGACGTATACAAACGTATATAAAATATTAGAAGAGGACGATAAGGAGCTCAAAGAACGGTACAAGCATGTGGTTGATGACTTCTACAAAATGAAGGAACTTGCATTAATTCTCAGAAACAAGAGATTTCAGCGAGGGGCTATTGACTTCGATTTTGATGAATGCAAGGTTATCCTCGATGAAAAGGGTAAGCCTGTTGAGGTTAAAAAATATGAAATAACCATTGCTAACAAAATAATAGAGGAGTTTATGCTAGTATGCAATGAAACTGTTGCGGAGCACTTCTTTTGGACAGGTACTCCTTTTGTTTATAGAGTACACGAAGACCCAGATGAAGAAAAAATCAGAAATCTTAATGAGTTTTTATTTGGACTAGGTTACAGTATAAAGGGGATTAATAAGATTCATCCTAGAGCATTACAGGACCTTTTAGAAAAGATTAAAGGTACAAACCATGAGAGAATAATTAGTACGGTAATGCTAAGATCATTACAAAAGGCTAGATATAGTGATGAGAGCCTTGGCCACTTCGGTCTTGCGGCTAAGTACTACTGCCACTTTACTTCACCAATAAGGAGATATCCTGACCTTATTATTCATAGAATAATGAAGCAATATTTAAAAGGTGAATTAAACCAGCAAAAGCTTGAGCTTTTGGCAAATTCATTGAATGAGATAGCCAAACAGTGCTCCG
>JAEZFR010000471.1 GCA_023417285.1 Bacillota bacterium | reverse complement strand
GATCCAATCTCAAGTGGTTTATCCCTGGAGGCATTTGTTCCTAAAAACTATTGGAAGGAAAACGGTGGAGAAGTATTTATTCTTGGTGCTGGCGGAAGTGCAATAGCGATTACTTCCTACCTATTCGACAAAAAGAGATTTGGTGATAACATTCCTTCAAAGCTTATAGTAGGAAATAGGAGTATGCCAAGGCTAGAAGAAATAGAAAAAATAGCCAACCAAATAAATCCTGAAGTTGAAAAAGAATTTGTACTTACTCCAGAGCCAACTATCAGTGATAAATTATTATCTAAATTAAAGCCTCATTCATTAATAATTAATGCTACTGGCTTAGGTAAAGACAGACCTGGCTCACCTCTCACTGACGAAGCCTCCTATCCTATGAATAGCCTGGTTTGGGAGCTTAATTATAGGGGAGAGCTAGACTTCATGCACCAGGCATTAGCACAAAAGGAATTAAAAAACTTGCACGTTGAGGATGGCTGGATTTACTTTATTCACGGTTGGACTCAGGTGATTGCAGAAGTATTCCATATAGACATTACTGGCAAGGTATTTGACGAGTGTGAAAGAATTGCAAACGACATGAAAATGAATGGTTAATAAAGAATTTACGAGGTGATTTCAATGGATAAAACTCCATTTACTATTAATTTTGACTTAATAAACGGATTATCAAGTGATAGAACGTCTACCAAAAGATATCTTTCAAGTATGAAGAATATGTATTTGAATGAGGTAGCTCGTGAAGAAATGCAGAAGCAGGAGGACACCCTGGTATATGAATTTTATGAACTGGGACTTCCAGAGACAGATAACAACCTACTGTTCGGTACTAGCATTACATACCCTGGTAAAGTTGGAAATGAATTTTTTATGACAAAAGGCCACTTCCATACAATACTTGATACAGCTGAAGTTTACTACTGTCTAAGTGGCGAGGGATATATGCTAATGGAAAATCCTGAGGGAGAATGGGATGCTCAAAAATTGACACCAGGAAAGGCTGTTTATGTTCCTGGAAGGTATGCACATAGAAGCATAAATACTGGTACTGAGCCAATGGTAACCTTTTTCGTTTTCAGGGCAGATGCTGGTCATGATTACGGAACCATTGAAACTAAGGGATACCGAAAACTAATAGTCGAAAATGAAGGAAAAGTTGAAATAATTAATAACCCTAAATGGAAATAGGATATACATAGTTATTTAAATTACGGGCATTATAAAGTGCCTTGTTATATGAAGGGTGGCTAGAGCATGAAAAAGTGGGAAGTATTAAATAAAATAACAGAAAAGGGCCTTGTGGTGGTTGTAAGAGCAGAAAATTCGGACGAAGCCAAGAGGATTACAGATGCTTGTCTAAAGGGCGGTGCAGCAGCAATTGAAATAACTTATACCGTACCAGGGGCTACAAAGGTAATAGAAGATTTGGCAAAAGAATATAATAATGAAATTATTATTGGTGCAGGTACAGTATTGGATTCTGAAACAGCAAGAATAGCAATACTTTCGGGAGCACAGTACATAGTAAGTCCATTTTTGAGTAAGGATACTCTCAAGCTTTGTAATAGATACCAAGTACCCTGCATGCCAGGCGTAATGACTATTGAGGGTGTAATCGAAGCAATGGAATTAGGTGCTGATATGCTTAAGATATTCCCTGGTGAAGCTTTTGGACCAAAGATAATAAAAGCAATTAAAGGACCTCTCCCTCAAGCTACTATGATGCCAACTGGAGGAGTTAGTATTGATAATGTTGGCGAATGGATTAAGGCCGGGGCATCAGCTGTTGGGGCTGGAGGTAGTTTAACTGCAGGTGCTAAGACTGGAGATTTTGAAAGTATTACTAAGCTATCTAAAGAGTTTATCCAAAAAATAAAAGAAGCAAGACAGAAGTAAAAAAGTATATATCGTTTTGCTCCAACTTTGCAAAGAGAACGGGACACCGCCCATTTGGTATCCCGTTCTCTTTATAAAGGAATTTTTATATCAACGCTTATGTATAGTTTGGTATTAACTAAGTTTAAATTTTTGAACAATTATAATTGTTCACAGAATTCAATAACTACACCGTTTGGGTCAAGAAACAGCAGTACTCTTGAGGATAAATTCTCTAGCTCACATGTAGATAATATAATTTCTACACCTGCTTCGCGCAACTCATTTTCATGTGCAGCAACATCAACAACCTTAAATGCTACATGACGAAGCCCAGTATCGCTTTCATTCCTATCTATAACTTTATTTTTATTATGGTAGTCAAACAATTCAAGTCTTGCTCCACCAGGAAGTTCAAAATAAGAGATATTAAAATCACTACAGTCCACTGTCTGAAGCTGCTTTAGCTGCAAAATATCCCTATAGAATCTAAACGATTTATCGTATTCAAATGTGTTAATTGCAATATGATCAACACCAACAATGTTCATTATTTTCCCCCCTATGATTACTTTTATATGTCTAAAAGTACTTTAAAGTTTTAAGCCAAAAATCTTATCAGAAATTGTAGATTGGCAAGATGCTGCAAAATCAAATACTGGTAATATTTTTTCATATTTGGAATTGTTGCATTCATCTGGATCCACTACTTCTTGTACCTCATGAATTGTATCAATTCTGCTAAAATCGTCCCACAGCCCACAGCCAACTGCTGCAAGTGCTGCTGCACCAAGAGCTGCAGCATCCTGGTCAATGTTTGTCTTTATTATACGCATATTATATACATCAGCAAAAATTCTTCTGTAAAGGGGACTCTTACTTCCTCCGCCTACCAAAAGCATTTCGCTATCCAAGTCACAATACTTTTTTAAGACATCCAGACGTAATCTTAGGTTCATTGCAATCCCCTCCATACACGCCCTTATAAGTTCACCTTTTCCATGCTTCAAATCCAAGCCCATATATGCTCCCCTAATGTTGGCGCTATCATCTTGTGATGTTCCACCAGCAAGGCTTGGGTTAAATAGTAGATTATTAGAGCCCACAGGTATATCTTCTGCCAGCTCATTCATCATAAAATACGCATCTTTGCTTTCCATCCTAGCCTTTTCAATTAAATCATTACAAATATTGTCACGTAGCCAGGTATAGGTAGTTCCCGCTGAAAAAATACTTACCGCAGATGTATAATTATTAGGAATAACGTGTGCAAAAACAAATGGCTTTGCCTTTAAATCAAGTACCGGCGTTTCTGCCGTTACTGCAATCCATGCAGATGAGCCAAGAGAAGTGTATACTCTTCCACTTTTGATATTTTTTGAACCAAGTGCCATACATGAATTATCAACTCCACCGCATACCACCCTCACATTTGTAGTGAGCCCAAGCATATTAGCCGCTTCTTTTGAGAGATTGCCCAATACACTTGTAGAAGAAATAATATCAGGAAAAATTTCTTCAGCTATCTCGCTAGCTTTTATATATTCAGCGTTATATTTCCAATTAATTAAATCATAAGCTCCACAGCCCGATGCATAAGAGTAGTCTGTTTTCATCACTCCTGTAAGCATATAATTTATATAATCCTTTGTACCAAGTATTTTATGTACTCTTTTGAACATCTCAGGCTCATTATTTTTGTACCAAATAATCTTGAAAATAGTATAACAAGCTGGTGGAAATCCATTGCCTGTTGAAAGATACCAATCGTCTTGGTTTACTCTGCTAAAGAAATCTGCAACCTCTTTATTAGCTCGTATATCCGACCATATAGGAGTAGCTTCTCTCAAAAGTGTGCCACTCTCATCTACTGGGACAGCGCCCAAGCTATGTCCTGAAATAGCCAAACACTCAATATTTTCCTTATCTTCACCACTTTTTTCAAGAAGTTTCTTAGTGCTTTCTACTACAGCTTCCCACCACTCCTGGGGACGTTGTTCATGCCAACCAACACGAGGATAGTAAGTATTATATGGAACAAACGTCCAACAAAGGCAATTACCCTCAGCATCATACAATGAAGCCTTGTTCCCCCCAGTTCCAAGATCATAAGAAATAATACGTTTACACATGGCAATCACCCTTCTTTTATTCTGTAGTTAAATACTAACTTTTCCGCCAAGTTTATTACACTCTTCCAAAATGTCCAATCCACTTCTTAAATTTACTCCAAATCTAACAGCACCCAATTTATACATCTCAACAAGAGTTTTTAGATCTCTTATGCCACCAGAAGCCTTTATCTTGATGGAATCTCCAACTATAGATTTCAATAGTCTAATATCCTCAAGAGTAGTTCCGTTGTTCATCCAGCCTGTACCTGTTTTAACAAAGGCGGCTCCTGCATTTATACAAATTTCACAGGCCTTTTCAATCTCATTCTTTTCGAGTTGAGATATTTCAATAATAACCTTCAAAGGAATATCCTTTGTAACACTAACAACCGCCTTTACATCCTCTTCGACCTCTCTCAATTTTCCTGAGCGAAGAAATCCGATATTCATTACCATATCAATCTCATCACAACCAACCGCAACCATTTCCTTTGCCTGTGCAATTTTCAATGAAGTGGTGTCTGAGCCTGAAGGAAAACTTACATTTCCAACCACCTTTATATCAGGCCTATCAGCTAGCTGCTTTTTTACTTCTGGAATAAAGCATTGTAACACTGAAACATGCCCACAATCATTTCTTTTTGCATTTGCTATTAATTCATCAATATCCGCTTGGTGACTGTATGTTCTTACACAACTTAAATCAAACATTTGAGAAATATCTTTTTTTGTTAGTATCATTATGTTTGTCCCTTTCTTGATATGAATTTGTTATGTCGATATAATATTAACATATGTATATAACGTTATAACAAGTTGTTGTAGCTCTATAATATCAAATAGAAATATTACAGTCAACATATTTTATTATAAATAATAATAGTTTTAATTTAAATACCTAGATTCAATAGCAGCTTGGTATATGGCTGACCTCCATAAATTAGGCTTTTAAGACAAATTTATGGAGGTCAAATCAAGATAGTCTATAAACTTAAAAAAATTAGATATTTTTTCTTCCAACAAGTTTTATTTTATAGGAGTATCTATCTCCTCTAGTTATTGTGATTACAGCCTCAATAGGCCGATTTCCCAAATCAAACGTAACCCTAGTAGCATGCAACAATGGTGTACCTCTTTTTATTTCAAGAAGATTTGCTTCTCTTGCCTTTGCAGCCTTTGCTTCAACTACTTCATCAGCCCTGTTCAATACAATATTGTAATCCTTTTCAAGTGTTTCATATAATGATTCCCTCACCAAGCCATTTTCTAAAAAGCCTGGAACACATGCTGGTAAAAGATAATTTGTCATTAAGCATATCGGCTCTTGATTCACAAATCTTACTCTTTCAAGTTTATACAACACTTCTCCTTCTTGAATATTGAGAAGCTGAGCAATTGCTAATGGTGCGGGTTCCTTTGTAAGGGATATTATCGAACTCTTGTGATTCATACCCAAATTACTGATGGTTTCCGCCCAGCTAGAAATTAGGTTTAGCTCTTGACTTGCTTTGGGTTCACTAACATATGTACCCTTGCCC
>JAEZFR010000456.1 GCA_023417285.1 Bacillota bacterium | reverse complement strand
GTTATGGCTTGTTGCTCAATAGGTCTTTTAATCTTTAAAGTTGTAGTTTTAACAAGGTCATTAAAGCTTATTACAAAATATCTGATGATTTTATACTGTGGAATATCCTGATTTATTCTTTTTATAGCCTGCTGTAAATATTCTGCCAGTACTACCTGGTCAGGCATTTTTCCAAACTTATCAGTGATTGCTTCCTTGTTGAGTACTATTTTGGCACATATCTGAATATCTCCGTCAGGTGCTGTATTCCCCCATACAAAAGATTCCTTTACGCACTCTATATCGTTTATAAGCATCTCATACTCCTCTGGAAATGCTTTTTTACCATTTGTTAATACTATCATAGACTTTGCTCTGCCCGTAATAGTAATAGAACCTTCATCATCTATATATCCTAAGTCACCAGTATAAAACCAGCCATTCTTTATGCTTTCACTGGTGGCAGCGTCATCTTCAAAGTATCCAAGCATTACATTCTTACCGCGGGTGATTATTTCACCCATGCCATTTTCGTCCGGATTATCTATTGCGACCTGTACACCCTTAATTGGGTGGCCTATAGTGCCCGGCTTGTTATAAAAGTCATTATTGGCAGCAACAACAGGAGATGTTTCAGTAAGGCCATATCCTTGTAATATTCTAAATCCTATTCTGTCGAAGCCTACTATTACTTCCTTATCCAGTGGGGCTGCACCTGAAACTGCCAACCTAAGTCTTGGCGCTATTTTTTCTAACACAGAACGAAAAGCCTTTTTCCGGATATCTATTCCAACCTTCCTTAGGTTATCTGAAATAAAACCAACAACATTTAATATATTTTCCTTACCGGATTTTTTAATTCCTTCTTTTAGCTTTTTGTACATTGCTTCTAGTATAGCCGGAACCACAACTAGAATAGTTACATCAAATTCCTTTAGGTTCTTTGCGATATGCTTTATTCCTTCACTATATGCAATGCAAACTCCATGCTTTAACATAAACAGCATTCCTGCTGTAAGCTCAAATGTATGGTGTAGTGGAAGAACGGATAGATGTACATCATCAGGATATACCTTTATTACTGCAGCAACTGCTGATGCATCAAAACATAGGTTCTTCTGGCTCAGCATTACCGCCTTTGACATGCTTGTTGTTCCAGAGGTAAAAAGTATAAGTGCCATGGCATCATTATCAATTTCAGCATCAATAAAGTTTTTATTGTCTTGATTTAAAAGCTCATTCCCCTTGTGAATGAGTTCAGGAATAGCTGCAAACCTGGTGTCTGAGCCTACATCATTACTTTCCATACATATAAAGTAATTAATACTGCTATCCTTCTTGGCAAGGGCTTTCATTTCCTCTGTAAAATCAGGACTATACATTATTGCTTCAACACCACCTCTTTTTATGAGGTTCTCAATCTCTATCTGAGGAAGATGCTTATCAAGTGGTACTGCAATGCCAGTACCGTTTGCTATTGAAAAGAAAGCCAGAGCCCATTCATATCTATTTTCACTTATAATAGCAATCCTTTTGCCCTTTAATCCCATAGATACAAGTGCTGTGCCCAGGCTATCCACCTCTTTTGCAAACTGCGTCGTGCTTTTCTCCATTATCTCATTATTGTTACCCTTGTATTTAAAGGCAACCTTATCACCATACTTTTTTACACTACTTTTAACAAGCTCCCTTGTATTACTCACAGCTTCTATATCGTAATACCCTATGCCTTCAACAGTCTTTCTACCATCAATATATTGAATTTTTATACCCTTATTTTTCATAGTACCTCCTAATAAGAAAAATAATTGTTACCTATTATTATGACTTGGTTATAATAATTATATAATATATATTTTCCAATTACAATAATAAAATATTACTATATTTTAAATATCATTGCCTTATATGAAAATATAATATATCATTAGTGCTTTATTTAAATATCATTAATTGTTCATATAGCTATATATACCCAATATTTATTGTTACTTAATTTGGAAATTTTATTATATTTGCTTGAAAATAAATTGAACGAATGATAAATTAGTTTATAATTTATATCATTAATTAGTTTATAATTTATATCAATAATTCGTTAATAATTTATTTGAATAAAGTATATAAGGAGATTTTTTATGTCAGGCAAAATATTGAGGCTTTCTTTTGGAGAAGAGCTCGCAAACTCAGTAACTCACGGTGTTGCCAGTTTGGCAGTACTAATTTCCTTTCCATTTGCTATAATTACAGCTTATAAAGAGGGGACCCTTGTAGACGTTGCAAGCGTAACGGTATTTATCATATGTATATTTCTTATGTTTTTGATGTCAACGTTTTACCACGTTATGGAGCATGATACCAAGCATAAAAGAATAATGCAGATTTTGGACCATATATTCATTTATGTTGCTATTGCTGGAACCTATACCCCTATAGCAGTAAGTGTAATTGGAGGGTGGCAATCCGTTGTATTGTTAACAATACAGTGGGTAATGGTGCTTTTCGGCATACTTTACAAGTCCATTTCTAGAAAATCCATTCCAAAAATATCATTGTTCATTTATCTTGTTATGGGTTGGAGCATTGTTATATTCATGCCTTTGTTTATTCAAAAGGCTAATTCGGAGTTATTCTGGTTGATACTTGGAGGAGGTATCTTTTACTCTATTGGTGCTGCAATATATGCCAAGAAGGGCTTCAAGTATCACCACATGGTTTGGCATCTATTCGTCTTTCTCGGGGCATTAACACACTATATTGGAATATGCTTCTTTATGTACAAGTAATTTAGTATAGTCTATAAACGCGATGTGAGCATATTCTATTCAAGAAAAAACGGCGTGACCTAGAGTCACGCCGCCATTATAATATAACGATACTTTTTTCCTAAATACTACAGAGAATTTGTATAAATATTTCTTACTGCTTCTTTATCTGCCTTTACAGGTGCAATACTCAGTAGGGTATCCAATGATGGTGTTTCAAAAGCAAGGTTTACCAGCTTTTCAACCTCATCCTCACCAAAGCCTTCATCCTTTAGCTGTGACTTAATACCAATACCCTTCAACCATGCTCTTAAACCTTCAAATGCTTTGTCAGCCTCTGAAGCATCACCTTTTAGTCCAGGTAGGATTGGTTCAAATATCTCTGCCAATATTTCACCTGAAGCTGGATAAATTTCCTTCACAACTGCTGGCAATAGCATTGCAAGTCCAAGCCCATGAGCCAGCTCTGGCTTTACAGCGCTCAATGGGTGCTCAAGCGCATGAGTGAAGTGTAACAATCCATTGTCAAATGAAGTTCCCGCTATCAATGATGCATATAATAGGTAGTATCTAGCCTTGAGGTTTCCTGGATCATTGATTGCTATTGGGAGGTACTTTGCAACAAGTCTTATTGTTTCCTTTGCCAAAAGGATGGACAATGGATTTGCTACTACACTTGTTGCTGCTTCAACAACATGGTTTATAGCATCTACAGATACATATAAAGTCTGTTCTGGTGGAAGCTTTGTCATTAAAGCAGGATCGTCTATTGCGTATATTGGGTAGATGCAATCATAAGCTATTGCAGGTTTATATTCTTTTTCAGGAATGCTCACAACAGCAAATCTATCAACCTCAGTTCCTGTTCCATGTGTCAAGTTAATTGTAACAATAGGAGCTGCCTTTGTAGGAGCAAACTTTAGTTCATAAAGCTCTGTACAATTCTTTTCAGGGTAAGCAAGTAGAATTGCTACGCTCTTTGCTGCATCTATTGGGCTTCCCCCACCAATGGCAATAACTGCTTCCGCTCCAAAGTTCTTTGCTACATCAGTTGCCTCATCAACCTGGTGAGTTGTTGGGTTTGGTGTTACCTTACTGTATAATAAATATTCAATATTGTTATCTTTTAATGCCTTTTCAGTAACATCCCATGCACCAGTCTTGATGTGTGAGCTTTTTCCGGTCATAACTAAGACCTTTTTTATACCCATATCATTAAGGCTTTTAGCAACATCAGCCATTTTATTGATAGCCCCAACACCAAAGAATGTTGTTGTTTTTGCTCGTATTTCAACTATCTGATTGATATCAATTTTGTTTTCCCACATGTCTGTCCCCTCCGTAGGTGTATGTTTTTCATATCTCGATATCAATTTTAATTTTAACTTGTTAAAAAAACAACAATAATGAGAAATAGTATTGGCCGATATGCGTTAATTACTTAACAATTTCTTTGAATATCTCCTGTTTACGTAACATAGTTAATTATTTAACCATGTCAGTATTATTATATATATTTAGATAAAACCTAATCTCTATTTTAGGTGCAATTAGTATTTTTATTACTGCTTCTGCTCTTCAAACCATCCCTTTGCATGTTGGCAAAGAGGGCATATTTCTGGGGCTTCCAATCCCTCATGTAAATGGCCGCAGTTTGTGCAAATCCATACGGTAGGCTTGTCCTTTTTGTAAAGCATCCCCTTTTTCAAATCTGTCTTGAGTTGATTATATTTCTTTGCATGCTCTGCCTCAACTCTAGCAACCATTCTGAATTTCTGCTCAATTTCTGGGAAGCCTTCTTTTTTGGCAACTTCTGCAAAAGCTGGATATACTTCTGTGTGCTCCTGAGTTTCACCTTCTTCTGACGCTTTAAGATTTGCCAAGGTATCACCTAATTCAAAGGGATAGCCTGCCTCTATATTCACATTGATTGCACTCCCACTATTGCCCATTCCTTTGAGCAGCAAATCATAGAATACCTTTGCATGTGCAAGTTCGTTGTCCGCTATTAATTTAAACTCTTTTTCAAGAACTTGATGGCCCTCTTTCTTTGCACATGATGCGAAAAAAGTGTACCTGTTACGTGCTTGTGACTCTCCAGCAAAGGCTCTTGCAAGGTTAACTAATGTTTCTGTTCCAGCTAAGTTATTCATACTAAATCATCTCTCCTATAAATAAAATTAAGGTATATACCCAGAAAAATGGCATATACCTTAATTTAACCAATAACGGGACTATCATTCCATTATTTATTATTTTGTGTATGGATTGCCATGCCCAGGATAAATATTTGACGTATTTAGTGTGTCTAGAAATTCGCTACTTTTAATTAGCTTATAAAAGTCCTCCGCATTAGGGCTTATATCGGGCTTCTTGATATTTGCATATATATCTCCACATATCAAATCACCTTGTGGCGTATGTATCGCGATAGACCCCTTTGTATGACCAGGAACATGGTATATCTGTCCCTCAAAGCCATAAGAGTCCAAACTTTCATTACCTTCTAGTATGATATCAGGCTGGAATGGTACATAACCTTTGAGTTGAAATTCCACTAGTTTTTTCAACTTACCCTTGATTAAGCGAAAAGCGATTTTGTATACTACGCTTGAGTATTTGCAGTTACTCATTACTTTATCAACTTTAGGCTCCCCAACAAGCCCCAAATCTCCGCTATGCATAGCTACCGGTGCTCTATATTTTTCTCTTAAGTAACTTACATTATATACATGGTCTAAATCCCCATGAGTTAATATCATTAGCTTTAAGTTTTGGCTATTTATTCCTAATTCATCAAGTTTGCTGGCTAGGCATTCCTCTCTATTGTTGAACCCTTTATCAAAAAACATTGGGCCCCCCGCATCTACCAACACAAAGCTCCCATTTTTTTCGATAATATAACTATTTACACCGGCTAAATCAATTCTTTTAATACTTTGACTCATTTTGCTTCACCCTTTCCAATATAATCATGATATAACCCATGTGTAAGGTTATATGCCTCCAAATAATATTTATTAAGCTCTTCTCTATCAAGGTTATAGTACTTACAGAAAGCATCGCCAAAGCAGATATATGCATAACTTGGTATTATACTTGTAAAGAACTCTGCAACCATTCTTTTACTCTGCTGTTGTCTGTCAGTATTAACAGCTACTTTACTAAAAAGGGCGTCAAGCAGTTTAAATATTGCACTACCATTACTATTCTTTTTTAAGCAGTCAATAAAAATAATACGTACAAGATCCTCATTTCTTTTACCAAAATTGTAATATATAGTTTTAACTCTTTCTTGGAGTCTTTGAGACTTCTCAGTATCAGTTTCATCAATCTGGTGAATAATCTGGCTGTATTCCTCCACAAAGCTGTTAATAAGTGTATTGAAAATTTCTTCCTTACTTTTAAAGTGATAATATATCAATGATTTTGGAATTTGTGCCGTTTTTGCTATTTCATCCATCCTAGCTCCTTCATAGCTCTTAGCTGCAAAACATTCCAGCGCTGCTTGAAGAATTCTATCCCTTGCATTCGGATTATTCATTTCTAACCTCCAAGTCAATATTGTTTAGTCAACTATCAATTTAGTACTGAATAGTCAGTATAAATATAATATTACTACAAATTACTGTATATGTAAATTATTTCTAATAATTTTGTATGCTGATATGGCGAGTATTTTACTTATGTAACTAGTTAAAGTAGTACAAACAACTAAAAAAGCACCTACTATTTTGAAAGATTACGTTAGCCATAATCTTTTAAAATAATAGGTGCTCTTACATGGTTTCTGCCCTAATACCTTTTGGAGGTTAGATAACTATATGCTTAGTTTCAACTTGTAAGTGGATTTACTTTGCAGTAATCTCCGTCCAAATTCTATCGTATTCCTTCAGTGAACCAGCCAAGTCTTCGAATACCTCACAGCCTTTTATCTGTTCATCTGATGGGTATGCTGCTATGTCTTTTAGTAAATCAGGAGATACAAGCTTCTTTGCTTCCATCTGAGGAGTAGAATATCCAATATAATCCGTGTTCTGTAAAGCAATCTGAGTATCACACATAAAGTTTATAAACATCTCTGCTTCCTTTTTGTGCTTTCCAGTAGAAGGTACAACCATTGAGTCAAACCAAAGGTTTGAGCCTTCTTTTGGAATTACGTATTCCAAGTCTGGGTTTTCCTTCTTCATATAAACAGCATCACCAGACCATACAACTGCCATTGCAGCCTCTCCGAGAATCATCTTATCCTTTACTTCGTCCCCAACATAAGCAAGTACTATGTCCTTCTGTTTGATCAGCTCATCCCTCGCTTGATTCAGCTCATTAACATCTTTGGTGTTAAGGGAATAGCCAAGCTTTTTGAGAGTAATTCCGATAGAATCTCTTTGGCTATCCATCATTAATATTTGCTTATCATACTTCTTATCAAAAAGAATATTCCAACTGTCAACCGGTTCCTTGACCATAGTCTTATTGTATATGATACCTACTGTTCCCCACATGTAAGGAACTGAATACTCGTTGTTCGGGTCAAAGGCAAGGTTTTTAAACTTATCATCAATATACTTATAGTTAGGTATATTATTGAAATCCAGTTTTTGTATCAGGCCCTCATTTATCATCTTTTTTATCATATAATCCGAAGGAATGGCAACATCATAATCGCTTCCCCCTGCCTTTATCTTTACATACATATCTTCATTTGTTGCAAAGTTATCATATATAACATTGATATTATACTTTTTCTCAAATTCCTCAACTACTCCATCAGCAATGTAATCTCCCCAGTTATAAACCTTTATTGTCACTTTACCGTCTGAGGAAGCTGTACCACACCCTGTGAGACTTGTACCGATAGAAATAAGAAATACTAACATCAAAATAACAGATAAAACCCTTTTCATTGCTTTAACCCTTTCTGCCCCATGGCATTACTAATCATTTATATTGCTTAAGCATTTGTTTCTTTCTTTTCTCTTCCCTTGAGCTCCTAATATTTATTATTATCAAAAGTAGTAACACCGCTGAGAACATTAAGGTAGATAGTGCATTAATGGTTGGCTTCACACCAGTTCTAGCTACAGAATATATATATATAGAAAGGTTAGAAACCCCTGAGCCAGTAGTAAAGTAGCTTATTACAAAATCATCTATTGAAAGTGTTAATGCCAGCAAAAAGCCTGATATAATACCAGGCATAATCTCTGGAAGAATAACCTTTATTAATGCCATAAATGGAGTCGAGCCTAAATCTAATGCAGCTTCGTATAGGTGCTTATTCATCTGTTTTAGTTTTGGTAATACTGACAAGATTACATAAGGTATATTAAATGTTATATGAGCCAACAGCATTGTCATGAAACCCAGCTTAAAATTTATAAGCGTGCCTACAAAAACAAACAAAATCATGAGCGAAACACCCGTAACTATATCAGGGTTTAAAACCGGAAGATAAGTCAGGTTTATAACCATTGTTTTACGCCATTTTTTCATATTGTGAATGCCTATTGCCGCCAGTGTCCCTATAATTACAGCGATAATAGAGGACAGTAATGCTATTAAAAGTGTATTTTTGAGTGCCTGCATTATCTGAGCATTGTTAAACAATTCCTTGTACCAATCAAATGTAAATCCTGTCCAGTGTCCTCTTGATTTTGACTTATTAAAGGAGAAGATTACCATTACAAAAATGGGCAGGTACAAAAACAGCAAAACAATCCCCAGGTATGTTTTAGTAAGTAGCCTTTTTACCATAAGCCTGCTCCCCCTCCCTTATCTTCATCAAACTTGGACATAATGCCAATAGAAATTAAAATAAATATCATCATTATGATGGATATTGCAGAACCAAAGCTCCAATCCCCAATAGTTAGGAACTGTCTTTCTATAAGGTTACCTATCAATGTATACTGGGCTCCGCCAAGCAGCTTTGATATTACGAAGGTAGTAACAGCAGGCATAAAAACCATGGTAATTCCAGACATTACCCCTGGAAAGCTAAGTGGTAAAGTAATCCTTCTGAAGGTAGTAAGTGTATTACCCCCTAGATCCTGCGAAGCCTCAATCAGCTTATTATCAATCTTCATAAGTACCGTATATATTGGCAAAATCATAAAAGGTAAAAAGTTGTATACCATACCAAGCACTACAGCAGCATCGGTATATAGAATATTTAGCTTAGGCAAATTGAAGAAGGACAAAATAGAGTTTATTATTCCGTTTCTCTCCAAAAGCGTAAGCCAAGCGTATGTTCTCAAAAGAAAGTTCATCCACATAGGGATAATAAAAAGCAGTGCAAAAATTGATTTCTTGCTAAACTCCTTGCTCGCAAGTATCATTGCCACAGGATAACCTATTATAAGGCAAACTGCCGTACTTAAAAGCGCCAGTCCTAAGGATTTTAACAGCACTGAAAAAAATATAGGATCACAAAAGCGGGCAAAATTGTCCAGTGTAAATCTTATTCCCTGTTCATCCTGAATGGTAAAGGAATAAAACAGAATAAGTAGAGACGGCACCACTATAAAAATTACCATCCATACTAGGTATGGATATGACACCCATTTCTTGTTCATTTCATACCCGCCTTTTTCATAATATGAATATCATTTGGTTTAATAATTAAGTCCACCAAACTACCAACCTGCGACATTGCTGTACTATGAATAGTCCAGAGGAAGGAATCTGTCTGTACCTGCATTTCATAATGTACACCCTTAAAGGTTACTGATTTAACAGTTCCCGTTATCATACCTGTGCCTTGATTTACCAGATAAATATCCTCTGGCCTGACTACTACATCTATCTCTTCATTAATAGCAAAGCCTTTATCAACACATTCGAAGGTATGTTTTGCAAATTCAACAGAGTAGTCCTTTAACATTCTACCGCTGATAATATTACTTTCTCCTATAAAAGCTGCTACAAAAGCATTTTTGGGCTCATTATAAATCTTCTCGGGCGTACCAATCTGCTGAATCTTACCCTCATTCATGACAACAATCGTGTCAGACATAGTTAGAGCTTCCTCTTGGTCATGAGTAACATACACGAAGGTGATACCTGTTCGCTTATGTATATTTTTAAGCTCTACCTGCATCTCTTTTCTCAATTTTAAGTCCAAAGCACCCAGCGGTTCGTCCAGCAGCAATACCTCCGGTTCATTTACCAATGCCCTTGCGATTGCTACTCTCTGCTGCTGACCTCCTGAAAGCTGTTCAACCGAACGTCTTTGATAACCCTTGAGGTTAACAAGCTCAAGTATTTCATCCACCTTTTTTGTAATGGTGGCTTTGTCCATTTTCTTGATCTTGAGTCCAAATGCAATGTTCTCATATACATTCATATGAGGAAAAAGGGCATACTTTTGAAAAACTGTATTAACTTTTCTCTGATATGGAGGAAGGTTATTTATCCTCACCCCATCAAAAAATACGTCCCCGCTATCAGGCGTTTCAAAACCACCAATAATCCTGAGGGTAGTTGTTTTTCCACAGCCACTTGGACCTAAAAAAGTAACAAATTCATTTTTCAATACATATAAATTTATATTATCTAGTACTTGACTATCATCAAAGCTCTTGCTGATATCCTTCAGCAGAATGAGTTGTTGGCTGTCTTTCATTCTTGCCCCTCCGTTATCATTTGGACTAATTATTATTAGTTATTATCTGTATTTTGAACTATTTTACACAACTTTTTTTAAATTCTAAAAGCTTGGTGGTGACGATACCCATAGCACCACTGCTTCACTTTTGGAAGCATTAGAAATTTTATGAGTTACTGATGGTTTAAAGTAGAAGCTTTCACCTTTTTTAACCTTAAACTTTTGAGCCCCCAGTAAAACATTTATGCTCCCTGCTAGTACATAACCAAACTCTTCACCATCATGTGGATCATCCATTTCTGAAGAGCCTTCAGGTGCAAGTTTAACAAGAATAGGCTCCATTGAATTCTTCTGAGAGTTTGTAACCAACCAGTGCAAAACAAAGCCCAATTCTTTGTCTTCTTTTTCAAAAACGTCCTCTTTTTTGAAAACTACCTTTTCATTGATAGTTTCATTAAAAAAGTCTTTAATATTTGTACCCAAAGATTCCAATATGTCCATTAGTGTAGCTATAGAAGGTGACGTTAAATCCCTCTCCAACTGAGAGATGAAACCCTTAGAGAGCTCACATCTGCTGGCAAGTTCCTCCTGAGTCAGCCCATTCTTTATACGAAGCTGTTTAATCTTTTCACCAATATTCATATCTGTACCTCAATTTGTTCACATATATGAACTTTTTATTTAATATTATGTTCTTTTTAGCTATTTGTTTTAGCTGAGTAAACTTTTTGTTTAGTTTCAGTAAACAAACAATTATTGTTTTATCACACCCTAAATATAATGTCAATATAGGTAATAAAAATAAGCTAAAATAACTTGTAAAATTAAATAGAAATATGAAAAATCCTGCATGAAATAGAAGGTATCATACAGGATTTGGATATATAGTTTCTTAAAATTCAATATTCTAGAGTCACCATCAAAATCAATGGTGAATGTATAAATAAAACCAATGTATTCAATAATAAAATTACTTGTCGGCAAATCCACTCAAGAATGCCTTAGTTCTCACACTTGAAGGATTGCTAAAAATCACCTTGGGGTCACCCTCTTCAATAATCTGTCCGTTGTCCATGAAAATTACCCTATCTGCTACATCTCTAGCAAAGCTCATTTCGTGTGTAACCACCACCATTGTCATATGCTCCTCTGCCAACTTTCTAATTACCTTCATAACCTCAATAGTAAGCTCGGGGTCAAGTGCCGAGGTAGGCTCATCAAAGAACAATACATCGGGGTTCAACGCCAGTGCTCTAGCAATAGCAACTCTTTGCTGCTGTCCTCCAGAGAGCTGAAATGGATAAGCATTGGCTTTATCCTCTAACCCCATTTTGGCCAAAAGTGCTTTTGCAGTCTCTTCGGCTGCTTGCTTTGAGACCTTTTCGACATGCATAGGGGCTTCCATTATATTTCTAAGGACGGTAAAATGAGGGAACAGGTTGAAATTTTGAAAAACCAGCCCCACCTTGAGCCTTATCTTTCTAAGTTCATTTTTATCTGCATAAACCGCCTTATCATTTACGGTAGTTACCATTGTTTCGTCTTCAACTACTATTTCACCGCTATCAATTCTCTCAAGCAAATTGATACACCTGAGCAATGTACTTTTGCCTGAACCCGATGGACCAATTATTGCAACAACTTCACCCTTATGAACATTTATCGATATGCCACCAAGCACAGTATTTCCATCAAAGCTCTTGTAAATGTTTGATGCCCTAATCATATCCATATATAACACTTCCCTTTATCTATAATAATTTAGCTTTTTCTCTGCTATTGCAAACATTTGGGCAACTACCAGGTTCATAACATAGTAAAACAAGCCTGCCCAAAACAATGGTGCGATAGCTCCTAATCTGCTGGATTCATTGAATGCCGCTCTAAATATTTCAGCAACCCCTATTATCTGTACTAGTGCTGTATCTTTTACAAGCGTAATAACCTCATTACTGATTGGAGGTAGTATTCTCTTTATAACCTGTGGAAGTATTATTCTGAAAAAAGTCTGTCCTTTTGTAAATCCTAGAACTTCACCAGCTTCATATTGCCCCTTTGGTATTGATTCAATCCCACCTCTGAAGATCTCACAAAAGTAAGCAGCATAGTTTAGGGTAAAGGCAACAACAGCCGCCATAAACCTCGCCATCATTGCATCAGGTCCAAAAACATAGTATGGGCCATAGAAAACAACAACTAGCTGTAATATCAGTGGTGTTCCTCTCATTATAGATATGTATACACCTATAAGCCACCTTAACGGTGCTATTTTAGATTTTCTGCCGAATGAAACCAGCATTCCCAAAGGAATGGAAAAAATCAAAGTGAGCAGAAATATTTCTAGGGTAACCACCATTCCCTTTACAAGCAATAAGAAAAAAGCCAAAACAAACTCCCCCTCTTTAGGTCCTCATACAAATATGAATTATAACACAACTATTCTGTATTGTGACAAAATTCAATAAAAAATAACATAGGCCAATACCTTGTGGTATCAGCCTAAGTAACTTACATAATATAACAGTTAAGAGTTCTATTATTTTATAGTTGAAATATCTTTACCAAACCACTTTTCGGATATTGTCTTTATGGTTCCGTCCTTAGCCATTTCCTTAAGAGTGTCCTGAACCTTGTTCATCAATGCCACATCATTGATTCTAAAACCAATTCCGTATTGTTCTGAAGCTAATCCGTCAAGCACCTTGTAGTTATCCTTCTTCATCTGTATATAGTATCTTGCCACTATTTCATCCATTACAACTGCATCTGTAGCACCTGTTTCTAAATCCATTAGGCAAAGTGCGTTATCCTTCAATTCCGCAACTTCCTTGAGGGTACCTTTGAAATCTGCTCTGCTGTTAAGAGCGTCTGCTGCACTTGAACCCGCTTGTAAGGAAACCTTCTTGCCTTTCAAATCATCAATTGTATTATAAGGAGAATCGCCCTTTACTACTAGCACCTGCTGATTATCCATGTATGGCTCAGTAAAGAGTATAGTCTTCTTTCTATCTTCCTTAATAGTAAAACCATTCCAGATACAATCTATGTTACCGGTATTTAGCTCAACATCCTTTGCGTCCCAGTTAATAGGCTGAATATTTAGGCTAACACCCAAACGTGAACAAACTTCCTTTGCGAGGTCAATGTCGTACCCTACTATTTCTCCACTATCGTCCTTAAAGCCCATTGGTGGGAAATTTTCATCAAGACCAAGCACGAATTCTCCCTTTTCCTTTACCTTATCCCATGATTTGTCGCTAGTTTGGCTATCCTTTGCAGCATCAGACGTTGTGCTACCCGCTGAGCTTGCTGCTGTGCTATCGGAGGAACCAGAAGTTCCGCAACCCCCAAGTACAAATGTTAGTGCTAAAGCTATTGCTAAACCCTTTAATAATCCCTTTTTCATAATAAATCCTTCCCTTCAAAACAAATAATAAATTCTTTCTCTATGATTTTATGTATACATCAATTCCTCATAGGTATTTTACTTCATAACTTTAACAAAGTAAAGCACTAATTTGATATTTTAATTAATTTTTAAATTATTAAATTTAATTTGGTATTAACCTAAAACTTACTAGATATTTATATATCTTTGTCCGTCTGGAAAGTCTAAACCTGTACTACTTGGCATAAATTTTATTGTAGGTTGTTTAACAGCAATTAAAATTAGGTAGTATAGCTCTATTAATTTAGCATAGTGTTTACTTATAAACGAAAGGATGGATACAAATTGTTTACTTGGATAAAGGCACATAAGAAAATATCATTAATAGCCATATCTGTTTTGAGTTTATGCATTATAGCTACTGCTTCTTTTGGAGTATATAAATTGGTCAATACTGAAAGCATTACAGTTAGCAGCGATAAACGTTATATAAAATGGGTAGAATTCAATGTAACCTATCCCGCCATGGAAAAGGCCATGTCTATGGATATTAAATCCTATAACCAACCTGTACATTTGAACTGGATAGAACTGCTTTCTTATCTTGGAACCAAATATGGGGGAGACTTCAAAAAATATAAATCAAAGGACCTCGACAAAATTGCAGCTCGAATCAAAAATGGGGAAACAATCGAGCAGATTATGAAGGATTCAAAGTATTATAAGTATTATTTCGAGGCCTACTCCGCAATACTTGGAAACTTTTTGGGGGAATATGAGGTTCAAGAAAAGGACCCCGAAAATAGCGAAAATAAAATTTGGGTGAAAAAATACGGCCTTAAAGTTTTTTCACCTATTGCAAAGGGTTATGGTTTCAGCCACTACGATGACTTTGGTGATGGACGTTCATTTGGCTATGCTAGAAAGCACCTTGGAAATGACTTGATGGGCAATATTGGGACACCCATTGTAGCTGTCGAATCAGGACGAGTAGAAGCCATGGGTTGGAATATGTATGGCGGTTGGAGAATTGGCATAAGGAGCTTTGATAATAAACGTTATTATTACTATGCTCACCTGAGAAAGGATAAGCCCTTCCATTCAGACTTGTACGTTGGTAAAACGGTAAAGGCGGGGGATGTAATAGGCTATTTGGGTATGACAGGGTACAGTACCCGCGAAAACGTAAATAATATTACCACTCCTCATTTGCACTTTGGAATGCAGCTAATATTTGATGAGTCTCAAAAGGAAAGTAATAACGAGATTTGGGTTGATGTATACAACATAGTAAACTTATTGCAGAAAAACCGTTCAGCTGTAGTAAAAGATGAGGAGACTAGAGATTATTACAGAAACTTCGAACTGCTAGAGCCTTCCACTCCTAGCAGTATTAGCCCAGGAGATGATTGACATGAAAATAATATTGATAAATAGAAGAACAATCAAGTATATATCATTGGTGGTAACCATACTTTTTATACTTTCACTATCATCTGCTCTCATAGTGTATTCTCCTCTACCTGCATTTACTGAGCAACAACTTGAAAAATCAGACGATGAGGTTGCTGTTCCTATAATAATGTACCATAGCGTGCTAAGGCAATCGGCTAACCTCGGAAAGTATGTAATAACTCCAACCGAACTCGAAAATGACCTGAAATACTTAAGCGATAGGGGTTATAGCGCTATCAACATGACTGAGCTTATAGACTATGTATATACAGGTAGTCCCCTGCCAGCAAAACCGGTAATAATTACGTTTGATGATGGACTCTACAATAATTATGCATATGGCAAACCACTTTTGGAGAAATACAAAATGAAAGCTGTAATCTCAATAGTGGGCAAATATTCTGAAGACTATTCTATCCACCCAAGTACCAATCTGAATTATGCACATATTTCATGGGATCAGCTTAAAGAAATAACCGACTCAGGATATTTTGAGATACAAAACCATACCTATAACATGCATTCAACAGGTGTACGTTTGGGCACAAAAAGAAAACGAGGTGAATCACTAGAGCAGTACAAAATGGTGCTGGATTCTGACATAAGTAAGCTTCAGCAGAAAATTGCATTATCTACTGGAATAACGCCCAATACTTTTACATATCCATTTGGCTTTATTAGCAAAGAGTCAGAAGCAATACTAAAGGATATGGGCTTTAAAGCAACTTTATCTTGCTATGAGGGAGTAAACAAGCTCAAGGTGGGAGATACCGAGTCTCTTTACCAGCTCAAGAGAAAGAATAGACCGCACGGTGTTTCAACTACGCAGTTTTTTAAGAACTTTTGTCCTTAATATTGCTTTATAGATTACCTGAGGTATAATTAATTTTATGGTTTAATTAGTGAACGAACTATTTAGTCTATATAATTAATTGTAAAGGGGATAATCAACTTGAGTATATTTGAAGCATTGATGCTGCTAAGCTTTGGTGCAGCATGGCCAGTACAGATTTATAAATCCTATACCTCCAAAAAAACAGCAGGAAAAAGTGTTATGTTTTTGTATATTGTTATTTTTGGATATCTGTGCGGAATAACACACAAAATACTATACAGCCGCGATATTGTCATGATTCTGTACATAATTAATCTTCTAATGGTATCAACAGATATTTTGTTATATTATAGAAACAAACGGTATGAAAAGATGGAAGCAAAAAGAAGCTAGTATTACCAGCTTCTTTTTTTAAATTAGTTTTTAGCAGCTTCCTTTTTGTTGATGTAGACAAACCAATAAGCCAATCCTGTAAATAGAACCCCTCCAACAATGTTTCCTAAAGTGACAGGTAATAGGTTCCCTGCGAAAAAGTTTGCCCAATTAAGCCCCTCGATTTGTGCAGATGTTGCTCCTAAGGACATGGCCTGAGATACCATATCGGCGTTACCTTTTGCCAGAATGCCCATAGGAATGTAATACATATTAGCTACACTGTGCTCGAAGCCTGATGTGATAAATAACCAAATGGGAAAGAAAATTGCAAATAGTCTGCCCATCATATCCTTTGTCCCATAAGCCATCCAAACAGCCAGTGTCACCAACCAGTTACATAGAATTCCCATTGAAAAAGCATTCATAAAGGTGAGAGAAGTTTTGTAAGCAGCTGTCTTTATGGTGAATGCCCCCAATAAGTCATGTGAAAATCCAAGTTGTCCTGAAAAATATATAAGCAGTACTATTATTAAAGCGCCAACAAAGTTCCCGGTATATACAGCAACCCAATTCTTTAAAAGCCCTCTCAACTTTATCTTTCTCTCGGCCAGTGCACACACCATCAGAGTATTACCAGTAAACAGCTCGCCCCCTGCGATTATTACAAGCATTAAACCCGTTGCAAATAATGCTCCAGCTAGAGCTTTCCCTAAGCCAAGGTTATTAATCCCATATATAGCGGCATTTGATCCCTCTGCAGCAAATGCAATAAAGGCCCCTGCCAGTATGCCCAATACCAATAGCTTTATAAAACTGGCATTAGCTTTTTTAATTCCATTTTCAACAGTATGTCTTGCTATTTCCTCTGGTGCCAATAATCTATTGTTTTCACTCATATTTAACCTCGTCCTATGTAATTCACATATTGAATAAACTATTATTGTTTAAATTTGTGTTTAACTTTTTAAGCTAGTTTAAATTTGTGTTTAACTTTTTAAGCTACTTTAAATTTCCTACTTCAAATTTTTATCGTTCTATTTCAACTTTTTTCTGCGTTTAGCGTTTATACTAATCAACCAAATGTACTCAAATATTCTTTCATAGACCTAAGAGGATCCAATTCAGAATCCCTTTTCATGTATTCTACAAGTTCAGTACAAAGGGAACATGCCTTTTTCAAGTCACATAACGCTTGCTTGTAAGCGTCCTCAATATGCATAAAAAAACATGCCCTGTTATAATAAAGAAACGAGGCAGAGGGGCATCTTTTTATTCCCTGAGTTAATATCTCCACAGCTCTTTGATACTCACCTTTTTCAGCAAATATTAGAGAATAGTTTAAGTAGCAGTATGAATAACTCGGATTTGCACTGATGGATTTTTCATAATAATCAACTGCCTTGTTAGTATAACCAAGCCTATTCATTATAACTCCAGCATTAAATAGAGCCTTATAGTGTCCCGGTAGAATTGCCAAAGCCTTCCGTATAGCGTTCAATGCCTTATCATACTGACCTAAGTCCTCATAAACGGCAGCAACATTGTTATAAGCCCAAAAATTGTGAGGATTCATTTCAGAAGTACGCTCGTAATACTGTGCCGCGAGAGCCTTTTCGCCCGTCTCATCATAAGCATTAGCCAAAAAGAAACATGCACTTTCAAAGCTATTATCTAGGTTATATGCCTTTTCATACAGGGGTATCGCCTGCTCATAGTTCTTTTTATCGTCGTAAATAATAGCCATACCATAATATGCCCGAGCACTATTTGGATTAATATCCAGAATTTTCTGATAGGTTTCTAATGCATCTTCTTGTCTCCCCATAGAATCCAATGAACAAGCAATATCCAATAGAACCTCTTCTCTAGGTATACAATGTTTGTTTGAGTCGCAAGCAGCAAGTATTCTGTTATACAGTTTAATAGACCATGAAGGCCTAAACTTATCAATAAAGCCAGCTAATTTGTAAATAATATAGTAGTAATTTTTTTTCATTTTTATAATATGACCCCATTAGACAGGTATTATTACTTAAAGCCCGATAGAAATTTTAGCATAAAAGTTATTTTAAGGGTAGCTTATTCGAACCACAAATGGGGCAATTATTGATGGATAATGGGGCTTCTAGTCCACATTCCTCCATTAGACTAACATTTGTGAGTATTTCAGCAGTTTTTCCGTCTGCTGCAATTTTGCCATTTTTAAGCACTATTGTTCTTTCACATATTTCCAAAATCATATCCAAATCATGGCTTGTAATTATTTTCGTGTGACTGAAGCCTTTTAAAATTTGCATCAATCGTCTTCTCGCCTTAGGGTCAAGTGAGGCAGAGGGTTCATCCATAATTAGAATATCCGGTTTCATAGCAGTTGTTGTTGCAATAGAAACAAGCCTCTTTTCACCACCTGAGAGCCTATATGATGGCCTGTCTGCAATATTCTGCATCCCAACCTCTGTGAGCGCTTCATCTACTCTTTTCTTTACTTCACTTTCATCAAGCATAAGATTTCTAGGACCAAAGGCTACGTCGTCATATACTGTAGTCATAAAAAGCTGGTCATCGGGGTCTTGAAATGTCATTCCTATACTACGCCTTATTTCACTGAGGGTTTTTTTTGTAACTGGAATATCACCAATTCTAACAACACCTTGCTGAGGAAAAACAATCCCCGTAAGGATGGATAAAAGAGTTGATTTTCCAGCTCCATTAGCTCCAACAATTCCTATAGCCTCACCGTGACCTATAAGAAATGATATATCATCAATGGCTTTATTACCATCAGGATAAGTATAACTTACCTGAGAAAGCTCTATCTTATGATGGCTCATATTGTTCTCCTTTATATCAAATTAGCTAAAATATAGAATAAATCTCCAATTAGCAACGGAATATTGTAAATCCTCGCAAGTGCAAAAAAGCCGCAAGTGAAAAGAACAAAAATAATGTCCTTAAAACCAAATTTAGCATTTCTACTAATAAAACCTTCACCTTTATAGCCTCTGAGAATCATAGCATAATATATCCTCTGTGCCCGTGAAAAGGTTCGTAGGAGCAGCTGTCCCATCATGGTTGAGAACACCTTAAGCTCAATACCTTTCCCATTGGGTTTTCTCATGGAATGAGCCTTAAGTATATTTGATGCTTCCTCCATAAGCACATAAAAATATCGATAAATAAGAACAACAACCGTTATAAAAATGGACGGAATGCTTAAACTCCTCAATGCACTAGCTATGCCATCTATCCCCGTTGATGCAATCAAAATTATGCCTGCACTTATCATAAGTGTACCTTTTATAACCAGGGATATAAAAGTTAACCACCCTGCTGCTACTACAAAACCATTAATATGTATAAGCTGTCTATCTAATAATGGATTTAGAATGGCAGCTATGATAATAAAAGGTTCAAAAAATAACACCCTTTTGATTATTAACGAAGCCGGAAGCTCACCAATGCTAACAGCTATTACTGGCAAAAGCATAAATGGAAGAAGCGCTATTACTTCATACCTGTCAAACGATGCCAGAGTTACAACATAGAATACTGTAACAATTAACTTTGCAAGACTATTGATACTATTGAGGGTATTACTATGCCTTGCATATTCATCTAAATGTTTTATATTAATTAAAGAATCCGATTTATTCTGCATTAACACTCCTACATTGTCAAAAAAGTTTCTTCTTAAGATTAAATGTCAGCCATAGACTAAATATTAGACCATAGATTAAATATTAAACCATTATTAATTTTTTTTCAAATGCCTCTTACTAAAGGACAAGAAAATTCCCCGAATATAGAAATTTATTCTTCTAGGATTTTCTAGTGCTAACATTCAATCTTAGCATTACCAACACTTCTGTAACACTCTAAAACTTATAAATTCCTATAT
>JAEZFR010000454.1 GCA_023417285.1 Bacillota bacterium | reverse complement strand
TAACAGGACACTATCATATTTTAATTTTTTAACTTTCTTTGAGTAAATAGCAGCTGTTGCAATACCAACCCAAGGTTCTCCGATTTAGGCAGCGGCTATGACACCAATCACACGAGTATTGGCATAAGCTCCATCCAGACGGTAACCAGTATAATTTGATATTACACATACCGTCCCAAATAGACATATTAGAATATTCTGTTCCTTCACTTTATATCTATCGTGTAAGATGTACTTTTTTACAAAACGAATTCTGGCTATTATTTGAGCTATAAAAACTAGTAGGCCAATGTTAAGAATAATACTTTTTAATATTTCTGAATTCACTCTGCACCACCTGATTTATATTCTTTCTCATCTAGTCTTATTCTATTGGTTATGTAAAAATGCCAGCCACAAAGGTTTCCTTTGTATGCTGACATCTGTTATCATAGCTGAATATTAATACTAGTAAAAACTTTGACCATAAAAGCTCTAATAAGAATTTCTGTATGATCTTTATCGACAACAGATAGTCTGCATGTCATGTGTGTTTTAGATTAAAGTTAATCTTTCATCTGGAACTTTCTCTATATAGTATATGAATTATAACATTTTTAGTCAAAAAATAAATTCTCTACGAATATATTCCTGTAGATTAAGCAGATTTTAATGATTTTGTGTTGTATCTTTTTATATATTAATAATTATAAAGATATCCCAAACTTGTAATGGCTATTTGTCATACCTTGTGACTGATAGAATTTATGACTAGGTATTCTTTTATTGTTGCAACATACTTCTAATTGCTGACAATCATTATAGACAGCTACTTCCTTTGCTTTCTGAAACAAGCGTTTCCCAACTCCATGATGTCTCATATTTTCATCAACTATAAATTCTTGAATCTCAGCAATATTAGCTGTATGGTGTAATAATTTCTGCACATGTATACTTATAAAACCTAAAATTTTATCTTCTTTTTCATAAACATAGTAGAAAACTTGAGGGTTTAATATATTAAAATCAAAAATATCTGAAAATTGCTTGGTATCGATGTTTGTCTCTTCTAACACTACCAGTAATCTATAGATTGATTCTTTATCATTGGGTGAAACTTCTCGTATACAATCCATGGCTGCCCCCTCATTTCAAACTATAATAAAGTGTCTTCGACATTTCAGCTCCCCAATCCTCTCCCTCATGAGGGGGAATTAGGACTTCCCTTGCCATGTTTCTAACCTGATGTAAAATTAGTAAGTTTCAGATCATAATACAATTCTACATATACAGAGAAGAAAGAGGCTCTATGCACTTAAGGTTTATGTATTCATTTAATCATCAAAGGTGGTACTATCATACACCGTCTTGCCAAAGATTTTAACTTCAATCCCTGTATCAAAACCACCTTCATCCTTTTCAGCATGATAATTTGTAACGCTATATATAACTGCATGGTATTCAACAGATCCTCCATCTTTGTAATATAGAGGAAGTGGTATAAGTAACACAGCAAATAGCACTATTACAATTCCAACTATAATCTTCTTTTTCATATTTATTCCTTCCTAAATTTTTCTAAATACATCATAAAATACTTCCATTTCACCTTCGTGAGTGAGGGAGCTTTTTGGCAACGGCTCCCCTTAACCCGAGTATTGAGAATTGTTGCAAAAAGATCTGTATAGAACTGTCTCGATACTGCATAAGATAAAATGGCTTGTTTCTCAAATAGAAGTTACAAATAATCATATTCTCTTATTATTCTTCATCAATTTTAATTCTTAATAATCTATTTTTTACTTTTGACGCATATTTTAATTCATATACAGGACTTCCTATTTTAATTGCCTCTGCAATATTATCCATTTCCTTTTTTATTTTCTCTTCGTGTGCATACCATCCAAGTACTATTGATTGTTCTCCCCAAAATCCACCATTGCTGACACCAATTAACCAATAATGTGGTTCATCAGTTTTTGCTTTAAACATTACCTGTGAAACGAGAACTTTATAGCAATTAACAATTGATTTTCCATCAAATGATTTTATAGTAATTTTCCCAGTAGGCACAATTACATTTTGTGACATTGATTTTTCACTCATTGTATTCCCTGTCTCCCCCAACATTAAATAGTCTAATGATACATTCAACTCTTGTGCTAAAATAAGTAGTTTTTCTGTTTCCGGATACCCGCTTCCCTGTTCCCATTTAGATATCGCTTGACGACTTACACCAATTTTTTCAGCTAACTCCTCCTGCGAAATCTTTTTTTCTTTTCTAATTGACTGTAGATTATCAGCAAAGCTCATATTTTCCACCTCTCTTCTTATTATATTACCTAAAGTATAATGTGTTTCCCAATAGTATCAACCAACTTATAGTTGCAGTCCCGCAACCTGAATTTGCAATTACTAAAATTATACTATTTTAGCGATAGTAAATGAAGTCATACTCTATTGTAAATATCAAATGGATGCAGGAATACGATATCTTCCTTTGATAAAAGAATGATACAACGAACACGGAGCCACAGGAGCAACTCGGTCATACGACTCTTGCCGTGACAATTAGATATTTGAATATATCACTCCATGTTCAAAGACAAATAGCAAGGAATGAGATTTCATAAGTTAAACATAAACAGCTTGCACCTACCAACACCAAAAAAGCCTCTAATCCTTTATATCTTTAAGGTTTAGAGACTTCCTAAGAGAGGCGACAACCAGATTTGAACTTTTTGTACACCTATAAATTATTCATGGAAAGGGGCTTTCTGTAATATCCGATCATTGCTGCATACATTTCGCATACAATATGAGACTTCTTAAAGCAACAACATCATTAAGTTATATTTTACCCATATTTCATAACTAATATTATTAAGGTAGATAATTATTTATACTTCTACACATTTACACAACAATGATGG
>JAEZFR010000439.1 GCA_023417285.1 Bacillota bacterium | reverse complement strand
GGCTTAAGACTCCATCCTTCAGTTAATGCAAGTATCTTAAAGTTCCTCGGATTTGAACAAATATTCAAGAATTCTCTTACAGGACTCCCTATCGGCGGCGGTAAAGGCGGAAGCGATTTCGATCCTAAAGGCAAGTCAGATATGGAAGTTATGAGATTCTGCCAGAGCTTTATGACTGAACTTTCAAAGCACATTGGAGAAAACACTGACGTTCCAGCTGGTGATATTGGAACTGGTGCAAGAGAAATCGGATATATGTATGGTCAATACAAGAGACTTCAAAATGACTTTGTAGGAGTCTTAACTGGTAAGGGCTTAACATGGGGCGGAAGCTTGGCTCGTACTGAAGCTACAGGTTACGGCTTATGCTACTTTATGGAAGAAGCATTAAAAGCAAAGGGCAAATCCTTCAAGGGTTCAACAGTAGTTATTTCCGGTTCAGGAAACGTTGCTATTTATGCAACAGAGAAGGTTCATGAATTAGGTGGAAAGGTTGTTGCTCTCAGTGATTCAAACGGCTACATCTATGATCCAGACGGAATTAAGCTAGATACAGTTAAGCAAATTAAGGAAGTTGAAAGAAAGCGTATTTCTGAATATGTTAAGATTCATACAAACGCTACTTACACTGAAGGCTGTTCAGGAATCTGGAGCATCAAGTGTGACATCGCTCTTCCATCAGCTACACAGAATGAAATTGACGAAGCTTCAGCTAAGTTGCTTGTTGCAAATGGTTGTTACGCAGTTGGAGAAGGTGCAAACATGCCATCAACTCCAGAAGCTGTTGAAGTATACCTAAAGAACAAGATTATATATGGACCTGCTAAGGCTGCAAATGCTGGTGGTGTTGCTACTTCAGCTCTTGAAATGTGTCAGAATAGTATGCGTTATTCATGGACATTCGAAGAAGTTGATGCTAAGCTCAAGGACATCATGGTTAATATATACAAAAATGCAAGTGCTGCTGCTAAGGAGTACGGCGATGAAGACAACCTCGTTATGGGTGCTAATATCGCAGGCTTCTTGAAGGTTGCAACTGCTATGTATGCACAAGGTGTAGCATACTAATACTTCGCAAACCCAAAACCCTCATATACAAAAAGCATCGCGAGTTGCTCGTCTCGCGGTGCTTTTTGCTTTTTCACCATTATCATGATAAACTTAATTAGCAGTGATGAAATTTCTTTATATAAGATAAACTTTTACGGTAAACTGCTAAATAACCTTTACTAATCAGGAGAATTTAAATATGAAAAAAATAATGTGCTTTATTATGATAATAGCATTTACACTTTCTACATACATACCTTCGTTTGCTGCTATTGCTCCACCTGCAAACAGCATGGAATTAAATGCATTTTATCCTTCCAATCTCACCTTCTCGGATAAGATAAAGAAATACATAGATAAAATAGATACTGTTAGCTTTGCTTGGGCAAGAATATATGCCAAACAACCTGATAAAATAATAACCGTAAAGGGTGAGGAAGGAAACGAGCAGAATGATAACACACTATTCTACTTTCCTGATGATTACTTAAATGCTGTTAAATACTCCAAACAGGCCGGAAAGAGTATAAATCTCAGCATTTTTTCGGATAGGCCAAATATTGAAGCATTACTCCCAAATCAGAAGTCTAGAGCAGCGTCAATCAAAGCGATTACAGACTTGCTGTCTCAGGATTTGGGGAATGGTTTATTTTTCGATGGAGTTGTAATAGATTTTGAGGGTCTCACTGATAAAGACCTTTTGGGAAAACAGTTATTGGTAAGCGGCAAACCTATGAGTTATTGGCTAAATCAGTTTCTAAAGGAACTAAAGGTAGAATTGACAAAGATAAATAAAAGGCTGACCGTAGCAGTAAATCCTCTATTAAACTATTCTGGCTATGACTATGGCTATATTGCGGATATTTCTGATAGGATGATTGTTATGGCTCACGACTACGAGCCTGTAACAAGTCTCACAAAAGCACAGATATTACAGTATACAGGCTTTGACAGTATAGACCCAATAGATGGTCTAGCACCTATAGCGCAAATACATAAGGTAATGAAAGACATTAAAAATAAAGTGAAACCTGCAAACATAAATAAAGTTATGCTTCAGATTAGTTTTGATGCAGCACAATGGAGATACTCTCTTGCTGACGCTGATAGTGGGGTGTATACCTCATGGAATAAACTTCCTAAAACTGAATTCAGCATGGAAGAGAGAAACACACCTACTTATGATATGATAAAGACGAGGATTGACAATGTTGATGGTAAAGGAAAAAATATAACCTATTCATACAACAACCAATTACAGTCACCTGTCATTGAATATGAAAACGTTACTGATTCAACCCATAATATTATTCTTTATGAAAATACGAAAAGCATGTCTGCAAAGATAAATACCGCGAAAGAATATGGCCTTGGGGGCATTTCAATATGGAGCCTGGGTAATGTCCCTGACTATCCCGATAAGGCTTACTCTCAATATGGGTTAAACGTTTGGAATGGCATACTTACATCTGTTTCTTCGACCACCCCAACTTCCACCACTCCAACTGCTGCTCAGACAAAAATAACATTTGAGGACAAAGGTGTAGAAGCTTCCATTAGAGCCCGAATTGGCAAGCCAACTGGGAATATATATAAATCTGATGTTGAAAAGATTTATAGGCTTAAGGTAACAAGGGTGGACAAGACCCTTAATGATTTAAAAAAACTACCTAACCTAGAGTATTTAGATCTCAGCAATACCAAGGTAAAATATATAACTCCTCTATCTTCATTGAAGAATCTGAGGGTGTTGTACCTACAGAGAAACAATATAAGCACCCTTTCTCCGTTAAAAGCCTTGACTAAGCTAGAGGTACTTTCTCTCAACGGAAACAAAGTATCCGATATATCTGCATTATCAGGACTTATACAGATTAGAGAGCTTTATATTAGAGATAATAATATAGCTAACTACTCTGCTATATCCAAGCTTAGCAAATTGGATATCCTTTATCTCAAGGGTAATCCATCCACTAACTACTCTATGCTGAGCAACATAAAGAAAAATCTTGTAGAGAAAGACTTTTAATTTACTTCAATGATAAGAATACTCCCTCAAGATTTTTGTGAGAGGTAGCTACTTTTATTCTGGGATAAAGGCTTTTGGCAAGCTCTTCTAAATATTTATGTTCAACGCTGTTAAGGCCTAAATCCTCCGCAATAATACTGGCAGTAATAGACAAAAGCTCGATAGCCTGTTGATCGTTTAGTGAGCTGAATAAATGAAAAATATCTTGCCTATCATTTTGTGAAATATCTAAGGAGATAATGCACTTTTTATTTAGTAAGCCAAGCCCAATAGCATTTGTTGCAATAGGCTCATAAATATTTATAAGAAGCTCCTTGTAGTCAGCACAATAGCTATTTAAAAGCCCTATTATTTCACTCTCATCAAATCGAGAACAAAAAGAGTTTTCAATAATAATACTCTCTAAATAGCAATTGATATATTGAATTCCAAACTTATTTTCTGGTATTGGATGGCATAGCAAATAATCTATATCACAAGGTATTTGGTGGGCAAAAAAGCGATAATCATACCACTTAAAGAATATATCAAATTGCGCTAAGGTCTCGTCATAAGCAATGTTACCTAGTGTAAGTTTACTTGAACAAGCGATTTTATAAAGCCTTTCACCTTCTTCTATAGCTTCTAGTATAGTTCTTCTGGAATCCAAGAAAATCGCTTTGATGCCTTCACTTCTTAGCTTATTATATTCTCCTGTTGTTTTTAGATGAAGTGCAATGCTAAACGCTATCGAACGGAAAAGCTCTTCACCAGTTTCTATGCGCACTGATGTACTGTCTCCCATAGTATATTTCTTTATCTGTTCATCAAGCAATTCCCAAAGCCCTTCTTGGTAACTTCTCATGTCATCTTCAGTAAGCAAGCCCTGTTCAACAGCATCCGCCACTACTGCTAAGATATTATCCTCTGCCATGTAATCCTCCAGTTTTATTAATAATTTTATCCTTTCAAAGGATTATTTTTATATCAATAAATATAGCGAGTATACCTACACAGCTCCTCTAGAGAAGTTTCATTTAGATACTCTAGCGAACCCTGGCATACTCCGTCAAAGTACTTTTTCATAAATGAAATTAGCTCTTCATCAGAAAATCGGTCATCACACTCATTTTTAAAGTAGTAAAATGAATCCTGCAACTCAACGAGAGTCTCTTCATAGTTATCCTGAAAAATATAAGGAGAGTCACAAAAGTTTTGAATTAGCAGCTTAAGTATTCCGTCTCCCAATTCAATTCTCCCATTGTCCTGCAAAGCTGCAAACCTTCTTTCTACCAAGCAGTGTGCCTGTTGCTCAGAGAGCGCCAAACCGAATTTTTCTGTAAAAGTATTGCAAGCCAGTATCTGTTCCGTCGCTCTTTGTTTCTGATTATTAATTAATGAAAGTGAAAAATCTTCTGCCATAAAAACACCTCCAAGCTTCATTATACGCGCCTGCAACCACATTACAATACTTGAAAAAAGTTCAATTTTGTGGTATAGTAATAGTAGAAAAAAGCAAAATCCTATTAATTTATTTAAGGATTTTGCTTTTTTAAATACAATATATAATTCGTTTTTCTTTTAAGAATATACTTCTAAATATACTTCTAAATAT
>JAEZFR010000434.1 GCA_023417285.1 Bacillota bacterium | reverse complement strand
GAAGTAGAAAATATGTGTGTTGTAAAGAAGGGACCAAATCATGGTCCAGCTCCAATACCTGAAGAAGGTAAGTGGGTAAAGGCAAAAGAAGTTACAGATATTTCAGGTTTGTCCCATGGTATAGGCTGGTGTGCACCTCAGCAGGGATGTTGTAAGCTTACACTCAACGTTAAGAATGGTATCATCGAGGAGGCTCTCGTTGAAACATTAGGATGTTCAGGTATGACTCACTCAGCTGCTATGGCTGGTGAAATACTTGGAGGAAAGACAATTCTTGAAGCTCTCAATACTGACCTGGTTTGTGACGCAATAAACGTTGCAATGAGAGAAATATTCAAGCAGCTTGTATACGGAAGAACTCAGTCAGCTTTCTCAGAAGGTGGACTTCCAATTGGAGCTGGTCTTGAAGATTTAGGTAAGGGACTTCGTTCACAGGTTGGTACTATATTTGGAACCAAGGCTAAGGGCGTAAGATACCTTGAAATGGCAGAAGGTTACATTCTCAACATCGGTCTTGATGCAGATAATGAAATCATTGGTTACAAGTTCATTCACCTTGGAAAGATGATGGACATGATCAAGAAGGGTGTAGACCCAAAGGAAGCTTACGAAAAGAATATTGGTACTTACGGCAGATTTGCAGAAGCTGTTAAGGTTATCGACCCAAGACATGAATAATATAGGAGAGAGGTGATTCAAGTGGTTAGATTCGAAGGATATGAAAGAAGAATAGATACTATAAATAAAGCTTTAGCTGAATATGGCTTTGCTAGCCTTGAAGAAGTAAAAGACTTTTGTACTGAAAAGGGTATAGATGTAGATAAGATCGTTAGAGACGTACAGCCAATCGCTTTTGAAAATGCCGTTTGGGCATATACTTTGGGTTGCGGAATAGCACTCAAGAAGGGCATTAAGAATGCAGCAGCAGCAGCTGAAGCTATAGGACTTGGTTTGCAGGCATTCTGTATTCCTGGTTCAGTTGCTGACTCAAGAAAAGTTGGTTTAGGCCATGGAAATCTTGCTGCAATGCTTCTAAAAGAAGAAACTAAATGTTTCTGCTTCTTGGCAGGACACGAATCCTTTGCAGCAGCTGAAGGGGCTATCGGTATAGCTAAGACAGCTAACAAGGTAAGAAAGGAACCTCTCCAGGTTATTCTAAATGGTCTTGGAAAGGATGCTGCTTATATTATTTCAAGAATTAACGGCTTCACATATGTTGAGACTGATTATGATTTTGCTACAGGTGAACTTAAGGTTGTTAGAACAAAGGCTTACTCAAACGGAGATAAGGCTAAGGTTAGAGTTTATGGTGCAAATGACGTATTAGAAGGCGTTGCTATCATGATCAAGGAAAATGTTGATGTTTCTATCACTGGTAACTCAACTAACCCAACTAGATTCCAGCACCTTGTTGCAGGAACTTACAAGAAGTGGTCACATGAAAATAACAAGAACTACTTCTCAGTTGCTTCAGGTGGAGGAACTGGTAGAACATTGCACCCTGATAATATGGCTGCTGGACCTGCTTCATACGGTTTGACTGACTCAATGGGTAGAATGCATGGTGATGCACAGTTCGCTGGTTCATCATCAGTACCTGCACACGTTGAAATGATGGGTCTTATTGGTATGGGTAACAACCCAATGGTTGGTGCTACAGTTGCTGTAGCAGTTGCAATTGAGGAAAGCTATAAGTAATTTCGGGTTAAAAAGTTAAACATTAAAATACAATGAATTGTTAAAAGGATGCTGGAGTATATCAGCGTCCTTTTAATGTTCGCCCAGCATGGGCGAACTCTTATGGTAAGTATCATTAAATTCCTAACATTTATCTACAAAATTTTGGAGACTTTTTCAAAAGATAAGCGTATAATCAGTAGGTTGTAAGTTCTATTAATCAATTAGGAGGTTCTCCATGTCAGAACAGCACGCATTGAGGCAAAACGGATGGGGGGGATATATAAAGAGAGCTTTATTTATTATTCTTATTCCAATATTGCAAATGGGATATTTTGCGCTAAACTTAACTACTACTCACTCATTTGACATTACAATTTTCTTGGACAACTATATACCATTTAATGAATGGTTTATAATACCATATGTGTTTTGGTATGTTTATACCTTTGGACTATTACTTTTATTGGCACATAAGAATTATAAGATATATTATAAACTTCTTTTGACGATCCTAATAGGTATGTCCATATGCTTAGTGGTATATAAGCTTTTTCCAACTACTGTTCCTAGACCTATTGTAACGGACGACAATATATTAAAAAGGTTAGTCTTGTTCATATATAGCAATGACAAGCCTTATAACTGCTTTCCAAGTATACATATGCTAGATACACTGCTGATAACATTATTCTTACATAAATATTACTCATCCATAAAAATGAGACTATCTGTATGGACAATATGTATCTTGATTTACCTCTCAACATTTTTCACAAAGCAGCACAGTGTATTAGATGCTGCTGCATCGACGGTGATTGCAATAGCATTATTTATTATCTTTGACAAGGATATTGTATGGAGAAAGCTTATGTCAGCTATAGAATTCGTCCTACAGAAGCTTAGGTTTAAAGCAAAAGAGACAGTAGTTGGTGAATAATAATTATTTTGCAGTCATAAATAGTTGAAATAATGGCCTAAATACCCCTGCACAGCTTGAAAAAAGCTATTAACTTTTATATAATAACACATGAGTTTTAAATACTTTTAAGCTTGGGGATACATATTATGAATAATTATAGAGAAAATTTGAAGCATGCAAAGAGAATTGTCATAAAGGTGGGAACTTCAACCCTTACATATGAGACTGGGAAGATTAATTTTACTCGAATAGATAAACTTGCAAGGATTATTTCTGATCTATCCAATCAGGGCAAAGAAGTAATACTGGTTACATCTGGAGCTATAGGAGTAGGGGTGGACAGACTTAAGCTACCAGAAAGACCAAAGACTATCAGAGAAAAGCAAGCAGTTGCTGCTGTAGGCCAGTGCGAGTTAATGCATATGTACAGCAAATTCTTTTCAGAATATGGGCATATTGTTGCACAGATTCTTTTGTCTAGAGATGTTGTAAGTGATGAAAGCTGTAGAAAAAATGTTATTAATACATTTGAAACGCTTTTGGAAAAGGGGATAGTACCAATAGTAAATGAGAATGATTCTGTTTCAGTAGTAGAATTGAAGGTTGGTCAAAAGGATACTTTCAGTGAGAATGATACTTTATCTGCCATAGTATCAAAGCTTGTTAAGGCAGATTTGCTTATTATATTATCTGACATAGACGGATTTTATGACTCCGATCCTAGGAAAAATGCTGATTCAAAGATGTTGTCTATAATATCAGAAATAACTCCCGATATTGAGCAGTGCGCTGACGGTGCGGGTACTAAGCGAGGCACAGGGGGCATGATTACTAAGCTCACAGCGGCAAAAATTGCAACTACAGCAGGAGTAGATATGGTTCTCACGAACGGGTCAAAGCCTGAGATAATAATGAACATAATAGAAGGTGAAGATATAGGTACCTTATTTGTGGGAAGAAAATAGATGGCAGCATTACTTATTTATGGCAAAAAAGCAGAGAGAGAATAGTCCGATTTGTATTACTTAAATCAATATTAAAAGGGTCTCAATAGTTGTGTAATAACTATTGAGACCCTTTATTTTACTCCTAGTCAATCGGTTGCAGTAAGTTGCTCAAATCATCTTCCGGAGTTTGGTTATTGTTTGGTGTAGTACCGCCAACAGCACCAGGGGTAGAAGGACTGCCTGTACCTGGATTGACTGTATTGGGGCCGTGTATAGTACAGTACTCTTCTTGAGGCAATTCATAGATCCAATCCTTGATAACCTTGTATAGAGATATATCTGCGGGATTCTTAGGTAGGTATGGCTCTACTCTCTTTATAAATACCCTATCCACAACAAGGTTTGAAGGACAGTATTCATTTGCAAGTAGCGGTCTACCAAAGATATCCTTGCTTGTAGGGTCAACCTTAGCAGAAACGTGAATATCACAAATATCACTAGCACTTGGTTCGGTACCTTTTGCAAAGTATTCTGTTTTTACTGCATTTCCTCTTGGGTCGCCGCTGCAATAAGGACCAGGTGCCTTACCAGAATAAACACAAACGCTGCGTTTGATAATTGTATCTGAAGGTGCAGCGAAATCCTTATACTCAAGCTTGGCATGGACTTTGTTCATGACGTTCTTCCACAGTGCAAGTGCCTGGTTTCTTTCTGCAGAAGGTATAGTCTTTGGCGTATTGTACCCATACCAGGTAGCTGCAACATAATATGGTGAGTAGCCAACAAACCACTTATCGTGGAAGTCACTAGAAGTACCAGTCTTTCCGGCAGTAGGAATAACTTTTCCTTTTTCATTCTTGACTATACCATATGGGTAAGCAGTACCATTTGTAACAACATCACGCATCATGCTAGTCATGAGGTAAGCAGTTGTTTCTTTGTAAACGATATTCTTGTGTTGGTCCTGTGTCTTGTCTATCAATACATTTCCTTTACTATCAGTAACCTTGGTATAGGCTATTGGCTCAAGATACACACCATTATTTACAAATGGGATATAGGAACCAGCCATTGTAAGTGGATTAACACCTTGGTTAAGACCACCAAGAGCCATTGAAACATATTTTTCGTTGCTCATATCTATTCCTACTTTGGCAAGATAATCAACAGACTTATCTGCACCAAGAATATCACGGAATACCTTTGCAGCTACAACGTTTTGTGACTTAGTGATGGCTTTCCTTATTGGAATAAGTCCTTCATATACTCCACTGTCAAAGTTTGTAGGATATGGCTTATCAGGAGTCTTATTATTCATGTATACAGGAACATCATCAACCGCTGTGGCTGCAGTAATAAGCCCTAAATCAACAGCGGGCGCATAGACTGCAATAGGCTTAAAGCTAGAACCAGGCGGTCTTTTGGTGGAAGTTGCCTTATTCAGTGTAAAGCTTGCGTTCTTTTCTCCATAACCGCCATAAATACCTCTGACTTGGCCAGTAGTGGGATCAAGGATGAGCATAGCAGCTTGTGCCTGCATATCAGGATTACTAATCTTCTTGTTTGCAGGGAAGTTTTCTATGTTTGTGAATTCAGTGGTCATAATATTCTGTATGTCGGTATCTTGAGTAGTATATATCTTCAAACCGCCATTGTAGATAGCGTCTGAAGCAAAATTGCTTGACCAGTTATACTTGGCCTTAAGATCTTTCTTTACTTGTTCAAGCACATAATCAACAAAATAACTCTGAACATTTTTGGTAGTAGTGATTTCTTCGGGAGCAGTGTAGAACTTTAGCTCTTCTGCCATTGCCTGGTCATATTCATTCTGGGTGATCTTCCCATAACGCAGCATTTCGCCAAGAATGGTCTCCTGCCTTTTTTTGTTTCTTTCCTTATTCTTATCACTCAATAAAGGGTCATATGCACCAGGGCTTTTAGTGATACCAGCAATACTCGCACATTCGGCAAGTGACAAATCCTTGACATCTTTGTTAAAGTATCGCTTAGCAGCTGCTTGAACTCCATAAGTACCTGCACCTGTTGTTATACGATTCATGTAATTATCTAGAATCTGATCCTTAGATAGATTCTTTTCAAGGGCTAATGCCTGCCAAGCTTCTTGCACTTTTCTCTTTATAGTGGATTCTTCGTTACCAGTTATATTTTTTACTAACTGCTGAGTAATAGTACTTCCACCATATTCGGCGTTTCCAAATCTAACTATATAACTTAGTGCGGCGCCCAAAAATCTCTTCCAATCAACACCCTTATGTGAATAGAAACGGTTATCCTCTATAGAAATGAAAGCATCTCTCATATAGTTAGGTATATCATCATGTTCGGCAATTACTCTGTTTTCACCGCCTTTGAGCTGTGTAATCTCAACCCCGTCCATATCATATATAAAAGAAGTTTGCTTTGTTAATTGAAGTTGATCTGGTGTAATTGTAGGTGCATTTTTAACATATCCCAATACTGCACCGCCAAGAATACCACCAAAGGCACAACCTAATGCTATAAATAAAACTAATACGGTTTTTAAAACTGCAAATATAAACTGGGCTTGCGGAGAAGAAGTTTTTTTGCCTTTTTTCTTCTTCTTGCTCTGCTGACCATTTCCTGCAGCATTTTCATTAGGTTCCATAGTTTCCTCCTCTTCTGAAAAATACAACAAATATCTCTGTAAAAAAATTACAGCGATATTTTATCTAAAATATTATATCACATTTAATTATTAAAATCATATTAAATAAATGCTACTAATCTTGTATATCAATTGCAGAACTTTTCTTATATTCATTTTTCTTTGATTTAATAGTGTTTGAGTCACTCTGATGCTCTGTCATCTTGCAGCTGCCTTCAAATGTACTGCCCTCATCGGATACAAAGGATTTAACCTGTACGTCACCTTTTAGGTTACAGCTTGGTAATAGCTTTAGCACTCCTGATGTAAAGACATTGCCCTTTACAGAACCCGCAATGGTCACATTTGAAGCAGTAATATCGCCAACAATTGTGCTGCTTTCACCAATAAAAATATTCCCCTCTATTTTTATATTTCCATTTACTTGACCATCAACTCTAATGGTTCCCGTTGAATGAAGGTCTCCATTAATTACAGTATTTGAGCCAATTAGTGTATCAAAACCTTCCTTTATATTGTTGTTCTTATTATTAAACATGTTTAAAATCCCCCTATTTTATTTTAATGAGCTAAAGTCCATATATTCAGTTGGATCTACAGCTGTATTGTTTACTTTTAATTCAAAATGCAGATGCGGCCCCGTGCTTCTACCAGTACTTCCTACCTTTGCTATAACCTGTCCTTTCTTTACTTTTTCACCCTTCTCAGCAATCAGCTTTGATGCATGGCCATATAACGTCTTAAATCCATTCTGATGGTCTATAATTATTGCATAACCATAGCCACTCATAGAACCTGAAAATGTTACTATTCCTGATGCGGCAGCTAAAATTGGATCACCAGTATCGGCTGCTATATCAACTCCATAGTGCTTAGTATATTTTTTTGTAGTAGGATGAACTCTCATACCATAATTTGAAGAAATTACTCCTCTAGTTGGCAAAAGGGTAGGTAGTGAGTCTACATACTGTTCGAGAG
>JAEZFR010000384.1 GCA_023417285.1 Bacillota bacterium | reverse complement strand
CATATGCAGCAGGCAGGACACAGACCTATAGTTCTTTTGGGCGGCGGCACTGCAATGGTTGGCGACCCTAGTGGCAAAAATGACATGAGAAAGATGATGACAACAGAAATCATTAATCATAATGTTGCACAGTTTAGAAAGCAGATATCTAAATTTATAGATTTTGCTGATGATAAAGCTATAATGGTTGACAATGGGGAATGGTTAAGAGAACTGAACTATATAGAATTTTTGAGAAATGTAGGCGTTCATTTTTCTGTAAACAGAATGCTTTCGGCTGAGTGCTTTAAGTCTAGAATGGAAAATGGATTGACCTTCCTTGAGTTCAATTACATGCTGATGCAGGGCTATGACTTCCTTGTTCTCAACAGAAAATATGATTGTCAAATGCAATTAGGCGGCGATGATCAATGGTCAAATATTCTTGCAGGTATGGAGCTTATCAGAAAATCAGATAGCAAAAGTGCTTATGGTATGACATTTACATTGCTTACCACTAGTGAGGGCAAAAAGATGGGTAAAACTGAGAGTGGTGCGCTTTGGCTTGATGCTGAGAAAACTACTCCTTATGAGTTCTACCAGTACTGGAGAAATATCGCTGATGCCGATGTTGAAAAGTGCCTTGCGCTTCTTACATTTTTACCTATGGAGGAAGTTAGAAGGCTTGGAGCTCTCAAGGATTCAGCAATAAATGAAGCAAAGAAAGTATTGGCCTTTGAGGTTACAAAGATTGTTCATGGCGAAGAAGCAGCGATAAATGCCAAGGATGCTGCTGAAGCAATTTTTGGAGGGAAGGGAAACTCAGATAATATACCATTTATTGAGGTAGAAATGAGTAAGCTTCAAGAGGGAATTAAGATTTTAGACCTGCTAGTACTAGCAGAACTTACACCATCAAAGAGTGAAGCTAGACGCGCAGTACAACAGGGTGGAGTATCAGTGAATGAAGTAAAGATTGCAAACATAGATCACACCGTTACTCAAGACGACTTGGTTGATGGGGAATTAATGCTGCAAAAGGGTAAAAAGAGCTTTATAAAGATTAAGGCAATATAATTTAGTTTTGTGTTTCAAAAGGGTTGTAAAAAAACTGGGTTTCTGATGTGACCCCAATAAGTTAGACCAAAAAGTCTAACTTATTGGGGTCACATCATTATAATTTGTTTACAACCCTTTTTTATTATTAATATATTTTAATAATGTACATATGTGTGCAATAAGATGCATTGATTAACTATCCAACGATGATTTTAGCTTCCGGGTATACAATATCAGATGAACGGTGTGTAGTCTTAATGGTTAGTGCCACAGCAAACGAAAGCGGCCCTACTCTACCCAAAAACATTGCAATAATAATCAAGCATTTGCTACCTGTTGATAACATTGGTGTAAGATCCAGTGATAAGCCGGCAGTACCAAAAGCAGAAGTTGCTTCATACAAGACATCAATAAACCTAAAATCAGGCTCGATGGCAAGTATTATTGTAGCAATAGTACTTATTATTATTGCACTAAGTCCGGTTATGGCAAGCGCCTTGTTAATTATATTCTGGTGAATCTTCTTTTTAAACAGAACTACATCTTGAGAACCCCGCGCCTGTGCAATTATAGCAAAGAACAATACACCTATGGTGGTAACTTTTATTCCACCGCCGGTAGACCCCGGTGCCGCTCCAATGAACATAAGAAAAACGGTAAACACCTTGGTTATTTCATGCATTCCACTAATAGGTACAGAATAAAATCCTGCTGTTCTTGTGGAAGCTGAATGAAATATAGAGGCATTTATCTTATCTGGTAGAGAAAGTGCTCCAAGCGTTTTTGGGTTGCTAAATTCATTTGCAAAAGTAAACAAGGCACCTATAATAAGCAGGGATGCAGAAATGATTAAGACCAACTTTGTATGGAATAAAAGGCGCTTGTTTATTCTATATTCATATAAATCTCTCCAAACTGTAAAACCTAAACCTCCAATAACAAGTAAAGAAACTATGGTATATAACACAAGAGGGTTGTCATTCATAGTTGTCATACTTACAAAATTACCATTTTCAACTGCGCTCATTATATCAAAGCCAGCATTGGAAAACGCTGTTATTGAATGAAATATCCCTAAATAAAATCCAATACTACCATACTTAGGTACAAAGTTTATTGATAATAGTATAGCCCCTGTTAACTCTATAATCAGAGTTGCTGAAACTATTTTTTTTATAAGCTTTAAAGCCTCATCAAATCTGAAGAGATTTATTGATTCCTGTGCAAGTATCATTCCTTTGAGTCCGACTTTTTTGCCCAACAAGATAGAAAAGTAGGTTGCCAAAGTTACGATGCCCAATGCACCAACTTGAACGAGTACCAAAATTACCAGCTGTCCAAATATTGACCAATATTTGAAGGTATCAAAAACAACCAAACCCGTTATGCATGACGCAGAGGTTGATGTAAAGAGCGCATCCACATAAGGTGTCCAATTTCCGCTTCTAGAGCTAATGGGAAGCATAAGTAACAGTGACCCTACTAATATGAGTGCTAGAAAGCTCAAGACTATTATTTTTGCTGGTGCTATGC
>JAEZFR010000377.1 GCA_023417285.1 Bacillota bacterium | reverse complement strand
TGGCAAGGTGATTTTCATCCCTTGTTTTAACCAATTCATTATCTCTAAGCTTAGTACTTTCTTCTGAAATTTCCTTGTCTATTTCAACAAGAAGACCTCTTACCTCATTAATCTTCAAGGCAAGTCGAGAATCTTCTTTTTTGAGCTGTGCAATTGTCTGTTCAAGTTCAGTAATCTCTCTGCCTCTACTTAATATTCCTGAGCTTCTGGTATCATTGCTACCACCTGACATAGAACCACTTGTACTAAGAATGTCACCCTCTAGTGTAACAATTCTAAAGGAATATCCAAATTTTCTGGCAATTGCAATACCCGCATCAAGGTTTTCGACCACTGCGACCTTACCAAGAAGGTTTAAAACAATGCCCTTGTACTTTTCATTGCATTCAACCAGGTCAGAAGCAATACCACAAAAACCTTGCATTGACTGCAAGCGTTGAGTGGTATTATCATCAAGACGTTTTCCATTAACTGAGGTAATAGGTAAAAACGTTGCTCTACCCAGCCTATTTGTCTTTAAATAATTGATAGCCTTTTTTGCATCTTCTTCGCAAGAAGCAACAATATTTTGTAATGCTCCCCCAAGAGTCATCTCTATAGCAGTTTCATACCTCTTATCCACCGTTAACAGCTGTGCAACAGTACCGTGAATTCCCCTACCAAAGTCAGGTGATTGGCGGCAAACATTCATTATCTCCTTAACACTTCTGCTATAACCCTCCATGGATTTTTCCATATCGTTTAACATTCTATGGCGGGTTGATTTTACCTGAATATCTGTTTTGATAGCAGTATTCTGCTTCTCCAAGTCGGAGATAGTATTGAGGAAGTCTTCCTTTTCATTATTGAGCTGAGATAGCTTTTCATTTCCAAGCCTTATTAGACCTGTAGTACTTCTTATGCTCTCAGTAAGGTCTTCCTTTTTCATATTATCCTTATCTTTTTCAAGCTTTAAGGTATATATTTCATTACCAATAGAGTTTTGTCTCTTTTTTATATTTTCTATATGGTTCTTTACATTGTTAATCTGTGTCTTTTTGTCAGATTGAATGTCCAGCTTGACCATTATGCCAGCTTTGAGCATTTCAATATGGCGCTCACTCTCATTAAGGGTTAAAAGAACAGCGTCTAACTGTGCTTGATAACTCTCCAACTTCTTTGAGAAATCTGCATACTGCTTGTTGAGGTATTCAATCTTTGATGACCTGGTTTTTTCTTCCTTGCTAAGTTCTAAAAGCTTGTCATTAACCTCTTTTAACTCACTATCAAGACGAATAACATTTTGCTCGTAGCTTGATATTTTCTCTTTGTTTAAATTAATCTCAGAATTATATTTCTCCAGATTAGCTTCTATAACATAAAACTTGTCTCTTGAAGCTGTAATCTTATCGTCAAGCTCTTTTAGCATCTCGTTTTTTTGCTGATTCTGCAAGGTAATATTGCGCAGCTTTCTTTCTTCTGCCTCAATATTTTCCTTTATGTCTTTATGCATACCCTCATATTCCTTAATTTTTTCTCTGAATTTATCCAAGCTATCAAGGTATACGTTTATTTCAAGCTCCTTAAGGCTTTCTCTTAAAGACAAGTATTTTTTTGCAGCATCTGATTGAAGCCTTAATGGTTCTAGCTGGCTTTCAAGTTCATTTATAATGTCATTAATTCTAACTAAATTCTGCTCGGTCTGCTCAAGCTTTTTTTCCGCTTCCTGCTTTCTGACCTTGTACTTCATGATTCCTGAAGCCTCTTCAAAAATATGACGCCTGTCCTCTGACTTTGTGGAGAGAATCTCATCAACACGGCCCTGTCCAATAATAGAATAACCATCTCTACCAATACCGGTATCCAAAAACAACTCATGTATGTCCTTAAGACGACATGACGTCTTGTTTATCATATATTCACTTTCTCCAGAACGGTAAACTCTTCTAGTTACAGTAACTTCATTATATGATACTGGTAAATAATTATCAGAATTGTCTATAGTAAGGGAAACCTCTGCAAAGCCAACAGGTTTTCTGTGCTCAGTACCAGCAAAAATTACATCCTGCATGTTACTGCCACGTAAGGTTCTGGCGCTCTGTTCGCCCAGTACCCATCTGACAGCATCGGCAATGTTACTTTTGCCACTACCATTTGGCCCAACAACAGCGGTAATACCCTCATTAAAGTCTAATGAAATCTTATCCGCAAAGGACTTAAATCCCTGAATTTCTAGTTTCTTTAAATGCATTTTTCACCCCGGCATAAGCTAATGCTGATTTTTTAAATTCTAATTGTATTTAGTGTTTTTATTTTGTTAGTTAATACTTAACCTAGTTTATATCCTAAACACCTTATTTGTTAATCATTCAATGCTTTTTATTTTAGCATACTTTGGGATTTTATCAATATTAGTTTACTGCCTTTGGGATTTTATCAACAATAGTTTACTGTTCCTGAACAAAAGATAAATCATCAAGTGCGCTGCCGTCAATGTATAATACATTTCTCATTGTATTTCTATAGTGCCAACTATCCAGCCACCTTTCATTTCCGTAAGTAAAACCGTCCTTTGTCATTATTAAATCAAACGAAACAAATGACTTTTTATCAGTAGCCAAAGGTATTATCCATTCGAAGGTATATGTAGATGTATTTTCAGCGGAAGAAGCTTGTGTTCCGGCACCTGAAGCTTGTGTACCGCCTCCTCCATTTGGTACTTGTAACTGAGGGTTTAATGTAACCACTTCAGAGCACTTCTTCCCCCCTGAATAATAATTGATTCTAAAGCCAGCACTATCAGGATTACCAAGAATGTCTATGCTTCCTTTAATTTTATAGCCTGCTTTTACAAAGCTTTTTGGGTAGCTAATAAGGTTATAATAGTTTACTGGCATATAAGATGTACCAATATTAGTTCCTATTCTTTTTTTATACTCCTTCGCAATGCCATCTCCATTTGTATCTACCTTTTTTGATGTATCAAAATAGAAGTCTCTCCACCCTATATCAAGTATACTTGTAATATTAAAATTATCCGCCAAAATAGTCTTTATTGTATAGTTTACACTGGTATTCTCTTCCTTACCCGATGGAAGAAGTGCTTTAAAGTAAGCTATTCCAGTCTTATCTCTTGTATACATTGCGGTAGGAATGTCCACCTCTAAAGCCCATGTTTTAGAGTCAGATTGTGATTGTCCGCCTTCTCTAGATAATGAGCTACCCTCAGACAGCAGTTGGATTTGCCCAGAAGATGATGTATACGTTACACCCTCAAATTGTATTTGAGTTATGTTAACATATTTTGAAGTAGTTAATTTGAATACCGCCTTCTGTCCGGCAGTAAGTAATACATCTGCACTGCTTCCGTTGATATTGGCCTTTAGGTTAATCGGAGTAAGCACAGTTACAGGAAATTGCACTGTTTTGCTTTGGGTGGTCGTCTGTTGGGGCACCGTAGGGGAGGTTACACTTCCCGTGGCAGAGATTTTGAATATGTAGTTGCCATCTTTAAGAGTAGCTGGAATTGTGTAGTTCACTGGATACCAATTGATATCATTATCTGTTTTTAAAGCTGTTTGATTGGAGTAATTGATTGTTTTAATTGGTGTGAGTAAATTTGATGAATCATCATAGATTGCCATTGTTAATGTAGGATTTGTTGGGTATCTTGTCCAAAGGTCATATGCTTGGAGATTTTCACTAGCTGGAAGTGTTACCGGATTAGTTGGGTTTCTGAATTTGATATCTTCTGATCTTAATTTTGCTTCAAACTGTATTGGTGGAGATGCTGCCAATGTAAAGTTTAGAGTCCAAGGTTCACTCCATACCCCCTCTAAGTCCTTAACGTAATAGTATAAGCTGTATGTTCCAGGGCTTAGATTATCGGGTATGGTATAGTTCCATTCTCCATAGTCTTTTTGCCACATTATCTTTCTTTCAACTATCCCCTTATTGGGGTCACTATATTGGTGGTCTAGGTCATAGCTTTTGTCCACCCATGTTGTTTTGTAAGAGTTACTACCTAAATCATAATCCCAATCTAGTGTAGCCAATGCTATAGGCTTTCGGTGGACGTAGACATCGACTCTCGTAGAAGCACTATATTCAGCGTATTCAAATCCTAATGGGTCGTCCGGTAAATCTTTAACTCGCCTATAAATGGAATACTTTCCGACATTATTAAATGAATTTGTATTGGCTGTAGTCCAACCTATTGTATCACTATATATTGGTTGGGTTGCAGGCTCTATTCCTGTAGGATTATCATAATATGCTGAATTATGTACATACAGAAATTCTTTATCAATGATATTGTCTCCATCTAAATCCATTTCACCAACATTCATATCAAAGGTTTGACCTTGTAGTATGCATATGCTCTCAATCTTTGGTGTTTCCTTTGATATAAATGCTAGTGCTTCTTGCATAATTTGTTCTGTTGTTTTACCAGTTATATCTATAAATAAAGATTCTTTAGAGCATTGATCTTGTATGCTTGTCATTCCTGCTATTATTAGCTTTGCATCTGTCTTGGCTATTGTGGCATTAAAATCTTCTAATTCGTTTATATTTCCATCACTTATATATAAAATGTATTTACTACTGCTACTCCTCCAAGGGTCTGAATAAGGTTGTCTTACATACTTATAGATTGTTCCACTATAGGAGCCGTAATAATCTGATACCCATTGTACATCAGGATTCCATACTTCTCTTGTTCGAGTAACTGTCCCAGAAT
>JAEZFR010000360.1 GCA_023417285.1 Bacillota bacterium | reverse complement strand
CAGGGAATAGCTCTCTGTGCCAAGCCTTGAATAATCGGAAAGCGTTTCTATAAGCTCATTCATATAGCGGCTTTTTCTGTAAATAATGTCTAGGATTTCTCCTTGTTCATCGGGCCTGATTTTTCCGTCCTTTAATGCGGAGGAAAAACCCTGTACTGAGGTCATCGGTGTTTTCAGGTCGTGGGCAATGTAGGAATAAATCAGGTTCAGTTCATGTGTCTGACGGCGGCTTTCCGCTTTGATTGCCTTTTTTACAAAATGATAGAATATACAGGCACCAATAAAAATCAGCACAAAGCTTAACATAATATTTGCCGCATACAACAGGGTAATGCTTGTTTCGTCTGTTCCGAATTTCGGTACAAGCAAATCATAAAAGGTACTGTCCAGCATTGACTCTGCAACATTTATCCCCAAAGAGCAGAAAACAAAATATTTCAGAATTTTCAGTTTAAGCTTATTCATAATTCTCCAATCTGTAACCAAGACCACGAATAGTTTTTATACGCTCGTTTCCGATTTTGTCACGGAGTCGGCTGATTATGACACGGATTGTATTATCGTCAACGCAGTTCTCACCGTACCACGCACGCTCATAAATCTGCTCCTTTGTGAATACACGCTTCGGCTGTTCCATAAACATTTCCAGCACCTTGAACTCCGCCTTTGTAAGCTCGATTTTTCCGTCGCCTCTTACTACCACACACTCGTCAAGGACAAGGGTCAGATTTCCAGCGGTAAGCACTTTTCTTTTATCCTTGACAGCCTGTTCATTTGTACGGCGAAAATGTGCCTTGACCTTTGCGGCAACCTCCAGCGGCTCAAAGGGCTTTACTATGTAATCGTCAGCTCCAAGGTCGATACCTAAAATTCGGTCAGAAAGGGTCGTCTTTGCAGATATGACAAGCAAGGGAATGTACCGTCCCTGACGTATCTCACGTATAACCCCGTAACCGTCCTTTTTCGGCATCATAATATCCACTATCGCAAGGTCAATCTGCTCACGCTTCAACACCTGGCAGGCTTCTTCGCCGTCACCTGCTTCAAAAACATTAAAATGCTCTGCTTCAAGATATATTTTTAGCAGCTTTATAATTTCCTTTTCATCATCGGCAATCAGAATATTTGGCATGAGTTTTCTCCTTAGCAATTCCAGAAGTTAAACAACTGAAAGTATATGATAAATCCCAATGTGAAAATGTTGCAGATTATCAAGAAGATATTCTTTGCAACGTCACGCTTTTTCGGTTGTTCGGATTTGATTGTTCTATATATCATGTATACCGTATTTGCAAGTGAAAGTAAAGCAATAACCGCTTCCACAAGGCAGAATATTACTGCAAATGGCTTTGTAATGGAACTCGATGAAATTATTATAAACAGTAAAGCACCCGATGCAATTAAAAGAAACTGAGTGAAAATCGCTGCCTTATCGGATTTTTTACGGCGGATACGAGTAACAACAAGAGTTACAACCGAAGCAACCGCAAGAAGCAGCAAGGCAATTATTGCACCAACCTTGCACCAGTAAAAATCATCAATGATGTAGTCTGTTGACATTGTTTCAAATACACGCTTTCCGTCACGATATGTTTCATAGAAAAACATCTTTGTTCCGTTACCGTTGTCCTGCACCCACCTGTTGTCGGAAATACGCTTCATATCGATGCCAACAATTGTGAAAGTGTCAGCGTCATCTGTTTTCGCTACAGGCATAAACACACCCGAACCGATACAATTGAACACGTTAAGAAAACCCTTGTGATAACCTCTTGAAGCAACATACACACCGCTTATGTCAGTACTTTCGGTTATTTTGCCTGTGGGAATTTCACCGAACAGCAATGATGGGATACCATAATTGAACGCAGTTTCGCCGCATTCGTTTGCCATTACAACAACCCCAAGTCCAGAAATTAGGTCGAACTGTACCATTGATGAACAGGCGTTGGTGTTGCCGGCGTGTCCAAGGGTCTGAACAGCGTATTCCGATGTCCATAAACCATGACAGTTTTTCACGATATCACTGTCGCCATAATAAGATGTTGCACTCAGCATTTTCTCACGAGTTTCTGCCTTGTCAAAAAGCGGACAGCTGTCTGAAACAAAAGCCTTTGCAAAGGTTGTGAAGTCTGTAAGCGTTCCCGTTGCCGAGCCTGCCGGGTAAAGAAGAATATAGCTGATATTGCTTCCGAGGCTTTCGTTAAATCCCTCCATTATCATGTATGATTTCAAGTCAGCACGCTTTTCCAATACGTAAGCGTTGTCGGAATAATCCGAACCGACGGAGGTCTGCTCCATACCAAGTGGCTGGAATATATTTTCGTGAACATATTTGGTGTAATCCATACCGCTTATAAGCTGAACAATATATGCTGCAAGCGCCGTGCCCCAATTGGAATAAGCTGTATGCTCTCCCGGTTTGTAAATCTGTGCAGGCTCCGTGTTTCTCAGTGCTGTTTCAAGGGGAACAATTTTATTCTTGTCGGTAACCTCTACATCGTAAACCGTTTCCTGCCAGCCTGCAGTGTGGCTCATAAGGTTGAGCATTGTAATGGGCTCATCATATCTGAGCTTTGAAAAAAAATAGTCGGGAAGATAGGTGCGGATATCAGCTTCAAGGTCCAGAAGTCCGTCTTCGAAAAGCTGCATAACGCTTACCCACACAAGAAGCTTTGAACAGCTGCCCCATTCGTACACCGTTTCAGCGTTAGCGAAAATGCTGTTTTCGATATCGGCATATCCAAAGTATCCGCTGTAAAGTGTTTTATCACCCTCAAAAACGGCAACAGCTACTGAAGCAAGTCCGTCCTCGCATTCCTTTACATAGCCTTCAATTTCAGCCTGAATTTGGGAATACGCTATTCCCGACGGGCTTGATTTTTCTTTCGCATTCACTGGGATTGCAAAAAATGTGAACAACATAATCAGAGATAAAAAAATTGCGACGGTTCTTTTCATAACACAGCTCCTTTAAGTTTGTATGCTTATTGTACCGCCCAAATCTTACATGGATAATTGCTGAATATTAACTGAAGATTAAAAAATGATTACCAGTTAAAAAATGGTTAAAAAATTAATGAATTTGGGTATTGACAAGCTGGATAAATGTAATATAATGTAAATAAATACTTGATTTTACTTTAAATAGATGTCATGTTTTAACCACCTTTCGGTTTTTATTGTAACCCTTCAAAATCAAATCACCAGATACCACATATTTACAATCTTAAATTTATACGTTTATCTATGGAGAACACTATATGAGTGCTATTAAGCTACTAATTTTTGATGCTGACAAAGAGTATGCTAACAACCTTTCAGATTTTTTGGTACATAATTTTAGCCAATACTTTAATGTTTGTCAGTGCTCTAGCAAGAGTGAAATTGGTCTTGTCATTGAGACCTTTAGTCCGGATATTATGATTGTTTCTGATGACTTATATGAATATGCTTCCTCTATTTTTAATAAAAAGATAGCAGTACTTTCTAACGGTATGCATCAGAATGTCGGTTGTGCATCCATTTACAAGTACAAGAATGCAAATAACATAGCAGGGGATTTGATGGGACTGGTAGATTTTAATGTTTGTGTGGATTTAGATAATAACTCTGATACCAGCGTTATTATGTTTTATTCTGCTGCTGGAGGGAGCGGCAAAACAACGCTGGCTTTATTATTGGCTCAAGCTTTTGCTAATCAGGCAAAAAAGGTATTCTATCTAAATCTAGAAGGTTACCAGAGTACAACCTTATTTCTTAAGGGGCAAAGTAATAGCAATTTCGCACAGGTTTTGTATTATTTAAAAAATGGAGATATTAATTTGGCCTCTAGAGTAAGAGCACTTAGAAGTATCGATGAGGGTACAAATATTTATTATTTTGAACCATCTAAAAATATAATGGATACTTCAGAATTAGATGCTAATGATACTAAACTATTAATTAAGGCAATAAAGGATAGTGACCAGTATGATTTTATTATAATTGATAGCTCTTCAACTATTAATACTAGTTGTGTTACCTTACTTAAACAAAGTAATAAAGTAGTATTAATATCAACTGGGACAAATATTTGTCTACATAAAACTGAGGCATTCCTTACGTTTATAGATAAAATAGACAACTCTGAGAGCCACGAACAAACGCGGAATAAAATCTATCTTGTCTGTAATAAAGTTGATTATAAAGATGAATTTCTACTTAAGGTTAAGCATATTTCTATCGCTCAAATAGCTTGTGTTATACCAACAATAGACGATCTTGAGAGCAGCTTGCTCCATTTGGGTAGATTTCAAAAATTTCATATTCTGTCGCAATATATAACCGAATTAGTCGGTTGCATGGACTACAGTTGATGGAATGACTAAGTGACACTTGAGAACAAGCAATATATTTGGACTTGGAAATAAGCTATATTTGGTTTGAGGTGATTATGGATATACATATCTATGAGCAGGTTAAAAGTGCTGTAAGTGAAGCTATTGACTTATGCAGAGATATCAGTGATGATGAACTGCAAGAAATTATTATTCATAAGGTCTTTGAAATAACAGGAGATATGCTTTTCAATACTGGACAGAGAAGGGAAATTGCCGATAATGTTTTTAATTCTCTCAGAAGGTTGGATGTTTTGCAGCCAATAATTGATGATAAGAGCGTTACTGAGATAATGATAAACGGCGCTGAAAGCATTTTTATTGAAAGACAGGGTAGTACTCAACAATTGCCAGTGAGGTTTGAAACAACTCAAAAGTTAGAAGATATTATCCAAATTATTGTATCCTCTGTAAACAGAAGTGTTAATGAATCATCTCCGATAGTTGATGCACGACTTAAGGATGGCTCGAGAATAAACGCAGTTCTTCCACCCATTGCCTTGAACGGTCCAATTCTTACTATTCGTAAATTTCCCGAACAACCCATGAGTATGGAAAAATTAGTTGAATACAACTCCCTTACAGAAGAAGCAGCCCAATTCTTAAGTATGCTAGTTAAAGCCAGGTATAATATTTTCGTAGCTGGGGGGACAGGTAGCGGGAAAACTACCTTTTTAAACGCTTTGTCAGGCTGTATTCCTTCTGATGAGAGAATTATTACAATAGAAGATTCAGCCGAACTGCAGATCCAGAATGTGTTAAACCTTGTAAGGTTGGAAACACGAAATTGCAATGTAGAGGGCAAGGGAGAAATTACTATGCGTGATTTAATTAAGACTAGCCTTAGAATGAGACCTGACAGGATAATTGTTGGAGAGGTAAGGGGTGCCGAGGCAATAGATATGCTAATGGCAATGAATACGGGGCATGATGGCTCCTTATCAACAGGTCATGCGAATTCTAGTGTGGATATGTTTTCACGATTGGAAACAATGATTCTTAGCTCATTGCAGCTGCCTCTAGACTGTGTTAGAAAACAAATAGCTTCAGCAATAGACATAATTATTCATCTATCAAGACTGAGAGATAAATCAAGAAGAACCATGGAGATATCAGAAGTAATTGGTCTAAAGGATAATATGATTGAGCTCAATCCCATTTTCGTATTTGAGGAGCATCAGAATAATGATATAAAGACTGTTTCGGGAAGTCTTAAAAGAACCAAAAACAAGTTCCAAAATACCTATAAGCTTTCACTAGCTGGAATTAATTATGAGTAGAGTTTTTACTCCATTATTAGTCTTTACAAAGGTTGTTTTTATGGTGTTTTTATAGCTTTATTTACAAGGTGAAAGGAAGAGATTACTAGATAATAGGTAGGGGGGGATATGGGTGATAAGCTATGATACTTATAATATGTCAGCTCGTCAAAAGATAACATACTCTGTATTAGCTATAACTATAGTCTTTATGATAGCATTTATCTTTTACCATAATACTCTTTTGTCTTTTATTATCAGTCCTTTTGGAGTCGTATACCTGAAATTTAAAAAAACTTCTCTTATTAATGCCCGAAAAAAGGAACTAAATATGGAATTTAAAGAGCTGTTAGCTTCATTAGCCTCCTCCTTATCAGCGGGCAAGTCTATTGAAAGGGCATTTGAAAGCTCCATTTCGGATTTATTGATGCTTTATCCTGACGGTGAAGCTGATATCATTAAGGAAACCAAGATAATTGTTAGCAGGTTGTCATTAAATACTCCCATAGAGGAAGCGCTATCCGACTTTGCAAATAGGTCTGGAATAGTAGACATAAAGAACTTTTCAGATGTTATTTATACTTGTAAAAGAACAGGGGGCAACCTTGTAGAAGCTGTTAAAAATGCAGCTGGTATTATTAATGACAAAATAGAAATTAAGCAGGAGATAGATACTATGCTGGCTGCTAGAAAATTTGAACAGAAGGTACTTAATGTTTTACCAGTTGGTATTATTCTTGTCCTTTCAATTACCACCTGGGAGTATATGCAACCCGTATTTACTACAACAATTGGTAGGATTATGATGACAATTTGTATGGCTATGCTAGCACTCTCTTGGTTTATTTCATCAAAGATAATCAACATAAAAATCTAGGTTCCAGTTCTCATTATATTCTTGAAGTGAAAACAAAAAATATATAGGGCGGTTTTAAACATGAGAATAGCTTGCGGGATTGTTCTATTAGCCATTTCCATTGGACTGTTTGTACTGCATTTACAAAGTAGAAGTATTTATAAGTCATATATTGATGCCATCGACAAAAAACAGTTTGTAATTAAAGAATTTCTTCCATGCTCTCTATTTATTATTGAGCGTTTCAAGTATTCATTCAAGACTACATATGATAGAAAGCTCCAATTAAAAATTAGTGAAGTATATGGGAACGAATACGCTGCCTTTTATTTGAGAATTTTCCATGCGTACAAAATTACAATTCTTATTACAATGATCATAAGCGAGTTAGTAATTCTGGTTGCAGGGAGCTTTAGTCCTACATTTGCGGTTTATATTGCATTAACGTTTAGTGTTTTTGCCGCTTTACAAGATTTAAGATTAAATAAGGAAATAAAGAGAAGAAGGCTTGAGATACAACTTAACTTTGCTGATTTTGTAAACATGCTAGCCCTTTTACTAAATGCGGGATTAACACTTTCAAAGGCATGGGACAAGATAGCTAGAGATTCAAATGCAAAAGGCTATTTTTATGGTGAAGTATACAAAACCATTGCAGAGGTACATTCTGGAAGAAGTGAAGCGGATGCCTATAGCGATTTTGCAAAAAGGTTGAAATCACCAGAAATAAGTCGTTTTATTTCTACAATTACTCAAAGTATTAAGCGAGGGGGTAATGAACTTGTTATCTCTTTGAGACTTCAGTCTTCAGAATGCTGGGAGATGAGAAAAAATGCAGTAAAAAGATTAGGAGAGGAGGCATCTACAAAGATGCTTATACCAATGATGATTATGTTCTTTTCCATAATAATGATTGTAATACTGCCTGCACTACTATCTATGAGTGGTATTTAGGCTAATAATTATAATACTTAATTTTTAGGAGGTATTTTATGAAGGAGTTATTTAAAAGGTTTTTCTATGAAGAAGAAGGAATGGGTACAGTTGAGGTAATTATTATTATTGCTGTTCTAGTGGGAGTTGCTCTACTCTTTAGAAAGAGGTTAATTACTTTTGTAAATGGCATTATAAACAATCTATTCCCTGATTCGTCATCTCTTGAGAACAATAGCGGATCTCAGGGACCCTCGCTTGGTGGTTAATACTATGACTATGACAAAAGGAAAGCAGTTAATTAGGGGCAGTATCACTGTAGAAGCGATACTTACGTTTTCTACAGTATTCATAGTATTTATAATTTTAGTTTATTGCGTACTTATTATGTATGAGTATGCTGAGTTACAGTCTGCTGCATCAGAGGCATGCCAACAAGGGGCGTACATATGGGTAAGTTCACAGACACAAGAAAATTATGTAAGTAATTCAGATAATCTTTACTGGAGAATTCATGATTCTCAATCTGATAAAAAAGCTATATTTCTTAAGGAGTTATCAAACCAAAAATATAAGTATAATGTAATTGCAAAGCTGCAAAGCAATGAGGTGGAGATAAAAACAGAGTTATTACAAAAAAAATTACATCTCAAAATGACATCTAAGTATCAGCTGCCACTGTCCAAGCTTTTCGGTAGATATGGGCTGGACCCTATACTTACAATAAATGCTTATTCAGTTTGCAGTCTTGATGATAATGCTGAGTTTATTAGAAATATGGATATGGTGACCGATATTGGCAACAGTTTGTTAAATAGTGATAATAGGTGGATTGGGGAAGGTACTAAGGCAAATGAGATTATTAACAAGCTTATTCGCACAAATAAATAATTTTGCTAACAAAAATGCGGCTAATAAAAATACAGCAAATAAATGTAAGGCTAATAAAAATGCTACTAATAAAAAAGTTGCTAATGTCTTAGCCTCTGACCAACATAATAGCATTTCTAAGCAAAGAGGTACAATCACTGTTTTTTTATGCATAGTATTATCCATTGTAATACTCCTGTCAGGTGCTTTAACAGATGCTGCTAGGCTTCGATTTGCAAGTGCTCAGCTGGTTAGATCAAATAAGCTTGCGCTCATATCGGTATTGTCTAATTATAACAACTTGCTAAAAGATGAATATGGATTGTTTGGGGTGAGCGTGGGGCTAGAAAATGTTAATGATATTTATGAAGAATATCTAATTAAAAATCTATACTCAGGTAGTATAAATGCAGGTGCACTTTTTGATTATAGTATTAATGCATCTAATATAGGAGAAGTTGGAACACTTGAAAATATAGATATACTGAATGACCAGCTTGGGCAGTATATGAAGTACCGTGCACCATATGAATTAACCAAAAATTTGGTAGACAAGCTAACTAGTATGAAAAAAATATCCAAGGGTGCACAACTGTATGACAGAAAACTCAAGACCAGTAAAAAGGCCGATGAGGCAGGCAAGCTTCAGCTAAATCTAGAGAAAAGCAATGATTTAATTAATAAGAGTAAGCTTTCAGATACTATCAAAAGCTATCAAGATACTTTAACAGCTAAAAATAACACTATTAGTACTCTTAATAGCGAGATATCTGATTTATTACAAAAGCTTTCTCTAGAAACAGTGGAAAAAAAGAAGAAAGCATTATTAAAAGAAATTGATAATCTCAAAGATGAGATAGCAGAGGTAAACAAAGAAATACAATCTGCAAAGAGTTCGGTTTCTAGCGAAATAGAAAGTTTCAAAAATCAGAATACCAAAATTATTGCTGAAGTTAATGCCCTGCAGAGCAAATTTACCGAGCTTAATACAATAATTGAGGAAGAGCTTGTCTACGCACAAAGCAGCGATAGTCTTCCCGAAATAATTGAGGGATATACAAGTGATCTCAATAGCTTAAAGAGTATGGTAAGTCAAGATAATTCAGCTGGTAATCTAACGTTATACAATAAAAATATTGATTTGTGCAACGGGGCGCAAACCGATATAGATTCTGAGCTGGCGAACTTAGATAGCATTGTGAGCAGCTTCGCTAACAGGGCAGCGATAAAATATGAGTACTATAAGCCCGCTCAGCTGCAGAGCCAGGACCAGGATAACAGGGCAGCAGCCGAAAGTGCCTCCAGTGAAGCGCTCAGCAAAAATTCAGAATTAACTACAATACCTGATGAGGAATATCGGCTGCTGCCATCAGTGTGCAGCACTGTGGAAGGGGGCAGTCCCGTAGCAGGGACTAGTACTGACATTGATTTTAGTGATGGGGACTTTATTCAGCAAGACGTTGAGAAGCTGGCAAGTCAGCAAACCAGCATTGAAAGTGCTGCTGAATCACTGAGGGATAATATCTATATAACCGAATATATAATGGGTACATTTAAGCATGATGTACCAATACTAGATAAGCAATCGGAAAAGTCAGCCTATAATCTTCGGTCAATGGACAAATCACAAAGGGATGGCTTCTTTAGCCAATATGAGGTGGAGTACATTATTAACGGCTATAAAAGCGAAACCGCCAATGTGAATATGGTGAAGAGCAAGATTTTGATGATAAGACTTATTTCTAATATACTGCATATTTACACGAATAGTAGCAAGATTGCAAGAGTAAGAATACTTGCTCAAGCACTAAGTACTTGGAGCGCAGGACTTTGCAGCTTATTGATTGAGGCCCTTTTAGTCGGAGCATGGGCAATGTTTGAATCAGTAAATGATATAGAATCACTATCAGAAGGTAAATCGGTTATGTTTTTTAAGACAAGTGATGATTGGGTTACTGATATTTCTGGCAGTGTAAAAAGTACAGCAAAGGAAGCAAAAACATCAAACCCACTATGCTTTAATTATCATGACTACCTGCGCATTTTTTTATTGCTTGAGAATGAGGATACCAAGTCTCGAAGAATTCAAGACTTGATTCAGCTCAATATGAGAATGTCAGACCAAGAGTTTCTTATAAAAGATTGTGTGACCTTATATAAAGCAACCTGCTCTGTGAGTGTAAGAAACTTTTTCTTATCAATGCCCACATATAGCACACAAAAGACCCAAAGCTATGGTAGAAGCCCTTCTAGCAGCACTTTATTATTGGGCTATTAAATAACTATGGTCTACTTTTTCTGTGGAGGTACTATATGATAAGTATGAGTAGAACAAGAAAAACAAGTGAAGTAAACAGAATGAGCAGTACAAGTTACATAAATAAAGCGAGTAATACCAGTCAAATAAATAGAACGAGCATAGCAAGGCTTAGAGGTGCAATAACAGTAGAGGCAGCTATTGTGCTACCAATTATAATATTACTTATAGTGTTTTTCTCTTTTTTAATAAAACTATACTACACTTATGAAGTTATGCAGCAGGCAATCAGTGAAGCTAGTAAAAGTATGGGCGTTTATAGCCTTCTATACTACAATACCAATGCCGAAGAACTCATGGGTGGAATTGAAGAATTCTGCAGTTCAGATCAGATGAGCAAGCTAATTGGGAATCCCGAGTTAGAGGGCCTTGTAGCACAATTCGGCTCAGACATAAACGATTATGTAAGGGCTCAGGTGGTGCTTGTTCCATTTTCTAAGGTACTTATAAAACAAAATATACTTGGTAAGCAATATAATGATGTGGACAAAAGACTCTCAGGCCTCGGAATTGTCAACGGCTTTAAGGGTATTGACTTTAGTAAAAGCCGTATGCTTGCTGATGGACAAAGTATAGATATTGTTGCTCAGTATAATTTTCGTTTCCCATTCCTATCACAAATACTACCACCTTTTGAAATAGAGCAAAATGCTTCGTCCTGTGCTTGGGGCGGGGCAGAGGGCATAGATACCGAGGGTTCGGAAACTGATGAGAATGTGAATTCAAACAGCGTTTGGGACAAGGACAAAATAGAAAGAGGCCAGGAAATTAGAAAGTTAGAAGGAGCAAACCTTCCTTCGAAGTTTCCCACCATAGCAAAACTCCAAAACGGTACAGCAATTAGCATTAAAAGTATGAATATTGATGAAAAGTATTATCAAAAGGGCTCAAATATCAAGACAAAGCTAAAGCAATATATTGATAAGCTAGCTCAATTTAATGGAGGAAAGAGTGGGGGTACTACTGTGGGTACAAGTGATTTTTCCAGAAAGGAACTTGTCCTGGTAATACCCGAGACAACTATTACTACATCTCAGAAATTGGCATTAGAAGAATGCAAAACAATAGCTGCCCAAAAGGGGATAACTCTTACTATAAAAAAAGCATATGGCAAGGAAGGTGTATCCAATGAGCAAAAGGATTAGTATTATTGTTTCATTAATATTTTTTATTTCAGTACCTCTGCTTTTTTTGAAATCTTATTCATTAGAGTTTGTGGTTACGGCTATGGTGCTAAATACAGTTTTATTTATTGCTGCTCTACAGGATATTAGAAATATGTCCGTCTCCATCAAATTAATCGGTATACTGCTGGTTTTTTATTTAATCAGTACGGTATCGGGTTTTCAATTTGTTTCATTTTCACAGTCATTATTAGGCGGCGCTGTTAGTGGTTTGTGTTTATTAAGCATCTACTTTTTGTCAAAGCGACAATTAGGAGAAGGGGATATTATGCTGCTTGTTGCAAGTTCATTATTGCTAGGTGCTTATGGTTTTTTTAGGATAGTAATGTTTTCTTTGATACCAGCAGCAATATGTTCAGTTGTGCTTCTAATAATAAAAAGAGCGGGCAAAAAAACTGAAATATCCTTTGTACCTTTCATTATGGTTGGCACTGTGACTACTTTATTACTCTGGTAACATTTTTATAGAAAGGGAATAATCGATGACACTAAAAGATAAAGTATACTCAATTGAATATGTTAGCATTGGTACGGAGTCTTATCTTATGGTATTACCCCAAGAGCCAGGGAAGATAGTAGACTATCAAATGAAGATGGTCGCTGGAAATAGGGTCAAATGCCTTTTAGCCATGACGTGTAAAAATGTAAACCTGTCGGTAGAACTATATTACAATATTACATCTAAAATTTCACTAGATAAGTATCTTAGTAGAAAACAGTTTACTAGAAAGGAATACATATTGTTTCTGTTCAATTTTGTTAATAGAATTTTTGAGCTTAAGAATTTTCTACTAAATGAGACAAAGATTTTATTGGATGTCAACAACATATATATTGAACTGGATACAGAAAAGGTATTTTTTACATACCTACCTATCAAAGACTATGAAAACGATTATGTAAGTTTTTTTACTGAATTAATGGTCAACAATTCTCAATTCTTGGAGGAGTCTCAATGTGATAATTATCTTCAAAGGCTAATAATGCTACTCAAAAGTAATAATTTCTGTATTTCTAGTATGAGGGAATTGCTAGAGAGGTTACTAAAGGAAAATGAGCAGTCAAGTAATAATGATGATGGAAAAGATGATGGTATAAATGAAAACAATAGTACCATAAGCACACCTGAACCATCATCTACACACAAAAGGTTTTCAGTAAGAGAAGCTTTTGACAAAAATATTTGTGAGGGTATTAAAACTACTCAAACTCCCATAAAGATTCCAGGTAATCTACAAAAGGAAGCGTCCAGTAATCAAATAAAAACGCATAATATATTACCTAAGCCCAAGTTACCTAGAGGTAATTTTAATTCAAAAGTATTTTTTATTTTTTTTCAGCCATTATTTTTTATTGCATTTTACTTTATTGTCAATAGTAGTCTTGTGGCTAAAAATGATGATTATACAATTACTCTGGTAATTTTAAGTTTAATTTTTCTTGCTCTGGATGTGCTTTTATTTAGGCTTCTTAAGTATCCACCCTCTTTTCTAATAAGGATGAAAGGGCTACAGAGCAACGATTCAAACACACTCCAAAACAATAAACCCTTTGCTTCAAATAATAGCACTTCAAATCAAAGTAATCATGGAACCAACCCCAAAAACAAGAAATCCTTTACTTCAAATAATAGCACTTCAAATCAAAGTAATCATGGAACCGACCCCAAAAAGAAATCCTTTGCTTCAAATAGTAGTAATACAAATCAAAGTAACCATACAACCATGCCACAAAACAAGATACCCTTTGTTTCAAAGAGTAACATTACAGTTCCATGCAACCATTCAAACGAGCCGCAAAATAATGCAAATCATAATTCTCATGAAGGTGTATCAATTCCTTACTCAGGAGATACCGAGATCATAAGAATAGAAAAAAATACTGTGCCGTTATTAAAGCAGAATATGGGTACAGATATTATCGCCTTGAGTAAGCCTAGCCTTATTATTGGTAGAATGTCAGGGTTTGTAGATCATGTATTAGCAGTAAACTCTATAGGTAAAATACATGCTGAAATAACTAACGAAAATGGGGAAATATATATAAGTGACCTGAATTCAAAAAATGGAACATTCATAAACGATACAAAAATACCCCCGAATGCAAAAACAAAGGTGGTATCAGGAGATATCATTCGTTTTGCAAACGTGGAGTATGAGGTATTTATATAATATTTAATTTTATCCTTTCCAAGCCAATCTGGCTGCGCAAGTGTATTAGTCTGCTTTTCAACACTGTCATGTCAACACTGTCATAATCACAAATATATCAATTTACTTTTCAGCACTGTCACTGTGTCCCAAGATAAGCAAATCTACTTTTCAACATTATCACAATCACTTATAAATTCTAGCAGCTCATCATATCGTGCTGCTGCATCATTATATCCTAGATCGTACACTGCTTTAAGCTTTTCAGGGTTTTTTTCAAATCTTGATATATGGAGTGGTTCTTTAGAGCATATGACAAAAGCCTTACCAGCTTGCTCTAAATCACGCACAAGCTTTAGGCTATCATTATAGTTTATATGCCTGTTTTCCATGGCAGCAACAAGTCCAGGATATTGCTTGATACGATGCTTTATTAAGCTCATATACTTATTGGGCTTCTTTTGATAGCCATTATGTTGAGTAAGAACAACTAAATGCTTATCAAACCCTTGTTTAACAGAGTAGTTGATAGGAATGGAGTCAGCAGTTCCTCCATCAACAAGCTTTTTACCATTTGCTTCAACTATAGGGGACACCAAAGGTATAGAACTAGATGCTCTAACGTATACATCATCACAGCTCATATCCTTTATCCTATAATAAAGGGCTTCGCCTGATTCGCAGTCTGTTACAACAGCTGTAAGCCTATTTGGTGCATCAGTATAAGCTTTATAGTCAAAAGGGACCAGCTTATTTGGAATATCTCCAAATAAAAAATCCATATTGAAAATGGAGCCCCTTGTTAAAAGCCCAGATAAGCTCATATATCTTTTATCTTTGCAATACCCGGCGTTTATTTTAAGATTTCTACCACGTTGGCAGGATATATAAGAAACAGCGTTACAAGCACCTGCAGAAACTCCAACAATATCAAGAAAGTTAATCTTTTTATCGTGAAAAAAGTCTAGTACTCCTGCGGTATAGAGTCCTCGCATTCCGCCGCCTTCAAGAATTAAGTTTATACTTTTACTCATATTCATTACCTTCTTTAGAATTTATAGTTTTTATTATAGTTATAGAAATTTGTTTAGTCAATTTATACTTTGGAAATTAATGGCCGCTAAATTGTAAAGTGTTTATTATTTGAATAATTGCCAGCTCATCAGTGAATTATAATTGAGATAATATTATAATTGCTAAAAAGGATGGAGTTTTATGGGTGTTTTAATAGACTCTAGCTATATTAAATACCTGAGGAACACGCTAAATAAAGATTACTCGGTAAGAAGGTTAACGGACGATTGTGTTATTCACAAAGCAATAAACTTTCAAGCGTTAAACATATTATTTAATGATAGCCTTACAGATTGTTATAGCTTTATGTTCCCATACTTGAAAGCATTAAACATGGGCGTTACATGGGCGGATACAAAATTTAAGGGACTCTCTCACTTTTATAATCCTAAAATAAACAGAGGACTACCATTCTTAAAACATGCACTGACACTCTCGAAAAAATACTATGGCTTGGCTCAAAACAACATTAGAGTGAACATTGATAAAGCCTTATTTTTTCTGGGGGCTACCGCTCATCTAATACAGGATATGACGGTTCCTCAGCATGCTAGTGGTAAGCTGTTTGGCAATCATTATCAGCTTGAGAAATATATTCAAGACACTTACTTTTTTTCAAAGGATTTTTCAGTTAGTGACAAAGGAGAATATAATCTTAGTGTTGAACAATACCTAAAATCAAATGCTATATTTGCTCTTTCTACCCTGATTGAATATGAGAAAATAGAGGACCATAATCATAGATACTTTGAAATATCTAAAAAAATAATTCCATTAGCTCAGAGAACTACAGCGGGCCTATTTTATGAGTTTTATAAAGAAATTCTTGCTTATAGTAAATGACATATATCTGTATTTTCTGTTTAAAAATTCAATCAAGTTACTTTGCAACGAGATATAACAGTAATCTGGTAAATCAGGTTCTTAGAATTTCAGTTTCAAAGTATTTTCCTATTTTTACAACTTCGCTCATAACAACTTCAATCTTATCTTGAGACAGGAACCAATTATCCTGTCTTATTTTGGTCCTGTCCTCTACCGTTACTACATAGAAGTTAACATATTCAGGGAAAATAGCTTGATAAGTAAGCAGAGCTCTTCTAGAATGAAAGGCTTTGCACACAATAATTGCGTTTTTTACCTTTACTCCCAAATCCTCTAAAACCTTTTTAGAGTACTTTGCATTCTCAAAAGTATTCATTGCCTGATCTTCTTTTAGTATCGCTTGCTGAGGAACACCTAGTTCAAGACCGATTGCATTGAGATATTGCCACTCAGAGGTGTTTGGTGCCATAACCCTTGTATATCCTCCAGATGGAAGAATATATGGAGCAAAGCCCTGTTTATATAACTCAGCAGCCTTTTCCATAAGTGGGGCGTGAGGACTGCCTGGAATCAAAATCACATCGGATTTCACCGGTGAATTCTCTACAAAAATGAAATGTGTGATACACTCTATACCTAATGACATCTGATATGCTCCTTTCTTCTTTTTATTATAGCTTATTAATAGATACTTCGACTTAAATTTATTAAATCTTCGGTAAAAATACCTTTATAAATATAATATTCAGAATTATTATTGTGGGTAACATAAAATCAATTGATATTACATATAACTGGCGTCATAGTATCTAGATTTTACACCTGGTGTTGAAAACTCATAATAGGTGCTATTTTTATATTACAAGCAAAGATAATCTCGTTAGGTATATCTAATAAGGTATATCTAATAAGGTATATCTAATACAAGAATAATGCTTACTATAAAACAAAATTATGGTATATTAAAAATATATAATTTAGTTTGAGTTTTATAGTGTAAAGTGAGTAATGAATAAACATAGTAATTAGAATTTGTTTACTTGTCAGGGGGGATTTCATGCAATGGAGACAATTGAGGGAAGAACAGGAGTGTAGCCTAAGTCCTTTTGCTGCAAAAAGCAGTAATTCTTTTGGAAGGTTAATAAGTGAAGATAAGTGTCCTATTCGAACTGAATTTGAACGGGATGCAAACAGGATTTTACATTCAATGGAATTCAGAAGACTTAGACATAAAACTCAGGTTTTTTTCAATGCAAAGAACGATCATATTTGTACTAGAATGGAGCATGTTTTAAATGTCGGTTCCATCGCAGTTACTATTGCCCGAACCCTCAAAATGAATCAAGACTTGACATATGCTATTGCACTGGGACATGATTTAGGC
>JAEZFR010000355.1 GCA_023417285.1 Bacillota bacterium | reverse complement strand
TACTAAGCTAAAAACCATATTATGTCGATATAATAGTTAGCTATTGCTGTCATGTTATGTCAATGATAGATTTTTATTATTAGGTATATCTTTATATGTAAATTAAGGATAATCGTGCTTTTAGGGGGAAACTTATGAGACCAATTCGTACAAGAAACAAGCTAATATCCGCTATTATTATAATCTGTATGCTGCTTCCAATGTTCACAGCGGCACTCACACCAGTTTTTGCAGCATCAGCTCCTATAAAAGTGTATGTCGATAAGTATGACAAATCTACAGGGACTGCTAATATAAGGTGGGACGCTGTTCCGAATGTGACTAGCGGAACAATAGAATACCATGTACCAACAGGAGTTGGAACCAATTATGAGACTATTAATATACCAATAGATATTACTAAGAATACTGCAATTATTGAAAATATAAGAGCAGATTTAATCTATGATTTTCGAGTTCAGTTAACTGATAGAAGTGGACAAACCTTCAGTGGGGTACAGTATTTTCTATCACAAGTAACCTTTTTTTCAGAACAGGTAGACCAGCAACCGGTAAGTGTTGCCGGGGGCGGTGTAGAGTCAGGTGTGTTACCTTCACTAAAACTTACATGGAATATGCCAATGGTGTTTAATGGAACAAGAATGGAGTACGCAAATCAATCTCTTTCTTTAATAGATGCTTCCATCAGAAAGTTAAACTTCACCATTAATCTCAAAACAAATAAGGCATTAGCAAACATAAGTGTCAAAATGGGTGATGCGGGTAGTTACACGGCAAGCATCTCAGGTGATACCAATCTTTCTAGATTTTCAAAAGTTAAGTGGGACCCAGTAAAGGGACAACTATCATTTTACGTGCTAGGAGTTAAGGATGCCACTACGCTGGCGCCTTCAATAGAAGCTATCAGAAACCCTGTAACAGGAGCAAACTTATTGCCGCAGGCCATTTCAGCTGCAGGAGACAATGAATATGTTTTACCACATTCAGAAATTCTTCCGGGGACTGTATACCAAATGACTATGAACACAATGTTCCTCAACAGCTTGGACCAATATGTGGGTAGCGTAGCAGAAGGTCTCACAGAGAATCCTCTTTCAGGTTCAGTAGATTATACATATACACCTATCAGATTTATGTTGACTAAAGACTCCTTTGACAATGTATATGTTCGTATTTATCGTATAAGTCAAGGGAATGTAAGCATCCCCAGATTGTACTACGAGGTTCAAACCAGTAATGTTCCTTCTGACCAGGATACCAGTTGGACAGTTAGAAAAAAGCTGGACGATACCTATTTTAGCGGTGAGTATGCAATAACAGTTGTTTCGGGCATGAACTCCCTAAATACGGTCTACTATAGGATTGCTGTAAAATCAGACAGTGTTTCCGACAGACTTATGTCTCTCAAAATGCCATATAAGATGAGCGATGACGTGGCAAGACCTCCAGTTCCTAGGAATATTAGTGTTACTAAGGTTGACCTTGCACTGCCTACTGCTTCATCAGGGATAACTGATAAGTCCTCAAACATTACTATTTCATGGGATAAACCAGCAAACTGGGACGAGATAAAGGGTAAACTACAAAACGATATATATTTCAATTTTCTTTTAAACATTGACCCGAAGGAGCTGGATTTAAACCCGCCCCCAATGCTTCAAGCAAATGGCAAGAACTACGGCTTGTTCCCGGTTAAATATAGACTTGTAAAAGCTGTTAGCGCAAATTCACCTAACATTATTGACAATGGCTCAAAGCTTACATATACAATTAAGGGTTATGAATTATTCAAGGGTGAGGACGAAAATGGAACATCCTATACAATGCAGAATGCCGAAAACTATCCTTCATACCTATTGCCAAACAAAACATATTATATGCAGATGTACACTACACTTGCGACCGACAGAGACACTACAAATACCAACAAAATGTCGGACAGGTCTCTTATAACAAGCTTTACTACACTGTCACCAACGGGTAGAGATGTTCCTATCCCTAAATATCTTGAATGGGTAGAAACAACAGTTAAACCAACAAGTGCAACAGACCCTGCTGAAGCTACCATAAAGCTACGTTTTGACGACCTGAAGATTGAATGGCCAAACTATACAACAAACCCAAGTGCTAACGATGCCATGTTTTATGATGTTTATATGTCAAACAGACCCGACTCAAATTCTGGTATACGTATAGGGTCAACAGATCCTTCAGTTGTTGGGGATGTTGATTTCACAAAGCAAATTTTAGGTACTACGACATGGGTTTATGCAACAGTCAATAAATTTACTACTCCTAGAAATGTAGCAGCTTTTGGAAAGTCTCTCTCACCAAACTCTACCTACTATTTTTATATAAAGGTACGTTTAAAAATGGTGAACGAAAATACTGAAAAAGAATCACTTAGCACCCAGCTGCTTTCAGTTACAACACCTACAGGTGAAGCTGGAAAGCCAGACGACGATGCAAAAAGGCCATTGGCACCATCTGATTTTGCTATTGCAATAGACAAAAATGGCAATCCTATGGTAACAGGGCAAACGGTTACCTTTGAATGGACAGTAAAAGAGAATTCGGCAGCCTATGATTTGATCAGTACTACAAACTTTGTTCAGCCTGATGCACTGACTACAGATGCAGAAATAATGCTAGACCCTACGTACTTAAGCTTTATTAGCGCATTTGGAAATAAGGATAACAATATTGATAACAACGAAGACAAACTTACACTAAATCCTAACTTCTCACCAATGCCAGCTAAGTTTGAATATGACAGCGTCACCAAAAAGTGCAGATATACAATAGATACCTGGCTCTATCCAAACAAGATTTACTATTTCAGTCTTCGCGCAGAAACAACAGATGCAAAGGGAGTACGCTCTAGCGTATGGGTTTCAATACCTGTAACCACATCACTCATTGAAAGCCCAACCCAGCTTCAGGTTATTAATGATTGTGAGCTGCCTTTTTACTGGTACGATACAATGCCAAATACAACGACTGAAAGTTATAAGATACTGCTAAAGGCTCCAGGGCAAGAGGATTATACTGTATTGCCAAAATCACAGTACTCTATAGTAAAGGACGGTAGCATCTTATATGGAAGGATATTTAAGCTTAAGCCCAATACAAAATATGACATCAGAGTTGTAAGAGCCTCAAATAATGCTGTATTGAGTAACATCACTAAGTATACTCGCAATGATTACAATAATATTGAAATAAAGTGGCAGGGTTTTTCTGTTGACCCATTTACGGGCTTTGAAATTGCTATAAAGACAGAAGATGATACTGATTATATAGTTCTCAATAATAATGCTGACCTTGAGCAGTATGTTGATGTAACTACAAATACCTATCCTTATTATATTGAAAAAGACTTAAAGACAGTAGGTACTACCAAGTATACCTATAACGCTCGAATTAAGCTTATACCTACTAAGCTTGCTGACGGGAGTATAGATCATCTGCCGCTGAAATCTAATACAAAGTACTATATTAAGGTAAGGGCATACAAGATTGATCCTGCAAATGCGGTTAGCATAACACCTTCAAAGTATGTAGGACCTGTTAATACCAGAACAGAATTCAATCAGGACGATTATGATGATAAAGATGATAATCTTAATGTAACCGCTAAATTTTTAGACAAGATAAGTAAACTCGAACAAGAGGTGTACTTCGTTGTTGGAAAGGATAATAATACCGTTAATAAGATTTTAGTCAAGGACGAGAGGATAATAAATATTCTCGAGGGCTATGGTTTATTTACCTGTACCATTGATCTTTCAAAGCTTAATACTAATGTCAATACAGATGAAATATATCTAGGGCAAAGTGTTCTAAAGGCAATGAAGAAGTACAACAAGAGTATTATTATTAAGTCTAATAATGTAGAGCTTACTATACGCCCCGATACTTTTGATGTTTCTGGATCTCAGATATTCAAAAACATTTTAGCGGTGAGTTCAAATAAGGACGCAATGCTGAAGCTCAAGAACACAAATAGCTCAGTTCAGCCAACAGCACCTTCTGGAACAACAGCAGCTTCCAAGATGAGCACATTATCGGCTGATGCATTGGGCAGCAGACAAGCTATGAGTACGATAAGCAGCAGTATCAAGGACAAGCTATACAATGATAAGACAGGTTTGGTACAGAAGAAGGTACAAGTTATAAAAAATCCAAATAATACAAGTGTAACTGGAACAGCTACTCAGGTTTCCAAATACCTTGACCAATTAATAGGTGAAGTTGAAAATGAGCTTAGTTACTACATAGAGGACTATTTGTTTGGTAGAGGCAGCACCCAAGGGGTTATTTCAGATATTACCAAGCTGACTCAGTTTGATTCTGCGTTAGGGGTTAAATTGCCGTTCAGTGGTACTGGAAATATGAGCCCATATGTCATCTATCAAAATGCTCAAAGCTGGAAGAAGCTTGAGAATAACGTCAAGCAGGAGGGAAATTACCTAGCATTTTTTGTGACTGCACCTGGAAAGTACACTGTTTTCTCCTCGAAGAATGCGGGTGACACGGTGGATTCTTCAGATGCTATGAAACCTTATATTACAAAGCTTTCGGCTAAATACGATCTAACGAAGGTGTTCTCGGGGGTAGATAAGTCATTTAACACCCAGCTCAATATTAATGTAAATGAGGCTGTACTTATGTACCAGGTCCTCTCAGGCATTGATGTAGAAGCAGGCAAGGATTCAAAGCAGATGGCCAAACAGGTGGGGCTGGATAAGATTATTAATGTTACAAATATAAATAAGACACTTACAAGACAAGAAGCTGCGGCAGTTATTATAAAGCTTTATTGCCAGAAGACTGGTGCAGACTATGACAAGCTCAGGATTATGTATAACAAACCAATAAAAGATGATAGCTCCATATCCGATAGGTATGCTAATGCGGTGTATGCTTGCATGGCTATGAAGATATTTGAACTGGACACAAAGGGCAACTTTAATCCTTCTAAAATTATTACCAGGGGAGAATTTGCTGTTGGTATGCAGAAAATGCTTGAGGCTGCAGGCGAGTAGCCCAGTTCCCCAAAATAAGATTAATGAAATATGATATTCATGCTTGTATGACTGCTTAAAGTTATGGAAGTAAGTTAATAGAAATATGATATTCCTGCTTATGTGACAGCTTAAAGGTTACAGAAATAGAGAAGGTTGCAAAAGGGATGAAAAACACTTAAAGGATGATATTTATGAGAAGAAAAAGACTGCTTGCAGCAATAACTGCACTTGCATTTACACTAACTACATACTGCTATGGAACAGTTCAGGCTGCTCCCTCCATACCAGTTCAGCCTTCACCACAAAAGCTTGCTATTACTGCACTAAATCCCAACTCTGAGCCAGCAATTGGGTATAGTTCCGCTGACGGCGGTGCTTCGGGGTACTATGCTGATATAGGCTGGGCATCGGTAGCAAATCCCTCCAATATCTCTATTAGCGGCAAATATGTAAATATCTATCTTGAAGAACAGGCAAAAGGATATAGAGCACCTAAGCCTTCTATACTCAAGGAAAAGGATATTCCAGCAGATACCGCAGCTCTTAGATTGAGGAACCTTAATTCCGGTACTATATATAAGGCCAGTGCAAAGGCTTATTATGAATATACTGAAGGTGCAAACAATACTAGACTAAGATCAGATGAATCAGTAGCCTCGAATACTGTAAAGTTTCTTACTGACATTAAGTTACAAACTATTACATGGGGTACTACTCAGATAAAAATTATTTGGGACGATGTTTGGAATGAAGGTAAGCGCGTATCTTACAAACTTTATGTATCTGAAAACAAGGATTTTGCCAATACTTTACCTATTTATATATCGGATGAACAGATTAGTGATAACGGTCCTGTTAGATTAAATCAAACAGATGGTACATTAGAATACATTCATAACGTCAAAGATTCTGGTAGAGTTTACTATGTAAAGGTTGAGCCTGAGATTTCTGACCCTGAGATCAAGAAAAATCCAGCATCTCCTACTTCAATTGTAAGCACTTTTATACTTGTTAAGACCACCAAGCTCTCAACCAGTGATGCAGGCACTATATGGAGGTTGGATTGGAGTCCTGTAGTTACAGGTATTTCAACATCTGACGTAAAGGTATCCTACCAAATTGACAAGTATGTAGGTAATGTTCCTATACCAATGCTTATAGAGGATAGCAATACCACTTTTATTACGGTACCGCCTGATGAAGAGGTCAGCTATTACATAATCAGAGCAAGTGTAACAAAGAATGGAATACCTGTATACCCTGATAATGTTAAAATACTGTCGGATAAGATAATACTAAAGGACCAGGAGATACCCGCAACACCCCCAACGCCTGAACTAGTTTCTGAATTTAAGGATTCAGCCGGAAACTATATTATCGCATATAGCGATATAGAAAGCGGCGTTGATGGAAGCATTATCAAAAAGGGTGAGCTGGGCAAAGATACAGCCACCATTCTTTGGAGAGCGCCAAAAAAGGCTGACGGAAGTATTGATAAAAGCATAAGGTATGACATATGGCTTATCAATGATCCCAACAATATTGATACACCAGGTAATAGTGATGTTCTGGTAACTAACTTTATTCCCACAGATAATAACTATGTTAAGGACTCTGCAAACAACAATGAAGTAATAGGCTACAAATACAAGCTGGAAGGCCTTGCTCCAAATCATACGTATTACTTTAAAATAGTAGCAAAGAAGACATTTGCAGAGGAAGTGGACGGCATAATACAAAGCGTTGATAGAGTTAGCAATCCATCTCTTAAGGTTGTAATCACCTTAGCAGGTGGTGCTATTGATACGCCTCTAATCCCTTCAAACCCACCGCTTGAGATAAAGAAGGAAAGCGGCAAATACCTTATAACAGACAAGCAGGTTACAATATTGCTCAAAAACAGATGGTATGAGCAATTTGATGCTGTTACAGGTAAATGGAGTTTCATAAGAGCGGACAAAACCACTCTCAATGATACCCCACCGTATGATCCAACAAAGACTCCTCCAGATGGGTTGAATTACAGAAAGGTAGAGTATGATGAGGGTGTGACATTATCAGTAGGCTGCACTGAGTACTATGAAGGCATTGATATCAGCTCAATAACTACATATGCAATGGAAAAGGTAAGTATAAATGCGAATGACCCAGGTGAGGACCAGACATTAAACGCCCCTGAGAATATACCATCCGCAACTAACCCACCGTTATATAAAAAGCACAATATTATAGTACCGGTACAAAACTTAAAACCAAATACCACTTATATTCTATGGGTAAGGGCTGTTCGTGATGGAACAACACAGCTTGTTTCAGAACCTTCCAATCCAATAATATTTACTACAATGCCTACAAAGGAGCAGATTGTAGAAAAGCCTATAGTTCCGTCCTTTAATTATACCTACGTTGCAGATAACTTTGTAGATTTAGGCTGGGAATACAAGGATAACAATACATATTATATCAAGTATGGTACAGTGGACGATGTTTCAAAGGCTACTGGAAATGTTACAGTTACCGGGGAGCAAATTAAGGCTTCGGGAGTAAATTATGTCAGAATTCCTGGTCTCAGCCCCGATACCCAGTACTATTTTTGGATACAGGCAGAGGCATTTAGCAGCGATAGGTCACAGAGCAAGAAGTCAGAATGGAGCGATTCTCTTACTCTCAGAACTGCAAAGGATATTCCTCCTTCTACTCCAAGAGGCTTTGGTGTAAAGAATACCGCTGATGCTGTGGGTAAGAATTATATTACCTTTGAGTGGATTAAAGAGGAAAACATATCCTATGTGCTTGAAATTGCAAGCGGTGTAGATTACTCCGATGCAAAGAAATATGAGGCAGGAAGTACTTCTGAGTTTAGGGTGGAAGGACTTAAGTCCAATTATAGGTACTTTGCAAGGCTTTATGCTGTTGATAATACCAAAAAGCTTACGTCCTTACCTACAAACAGTATTTCTGTCAGGACCTTGAGAAGCAGTGATGACTATGATTCTGACCAGGATATAGACAATGTTATATCGGGTGATATGGTTGAAAAAGGAACTTCTTTGGTCAATGGAGTTTGGACTGTAAAGATTGTTGGTGTAAATGCTGACAGACTAGTAGAGATAATTAAAACAGATAAAAAGCTTGATTACTGGGTTGATTTGACCAACCCACCTTCAACTCCAAAAGCAATATCGGTAATTATCTCGAAGAAGGTCATGGACAATCTAGAACAATTAGGTGAAAATATATCGCTCAGAACTCAGCAGGCTGAGTATCTTTTCAAGGCAGGAGCCTTGAGTATACAGGACGGGGCTGCGCCAAATGAGAAGACCTTTATATTTACCATTACAACCTCTCCTGCAAAGCCAGTAACAAACCAGAGTGAGCTAGTGTTCCAAAATCCTCTTACACAGATGGATATAGCATACGATAATGGTACAGCAAAGAACACAATAGCAAGGCTTACCACCTATATGCAGGTTATGCTGCCATATACTGATATCAATAGCTACAAGGAAGGTACAACCAAGGGTTATATTTACAATCCTACCTCTGGAAAATGGCAGAAGCTTGCCACATCTGCGGTTTTTAACTCGGACCTTGATAAGGGAAGCATCAATATGATAACTGAAACTACAGGGCTGTTTGGAGTAGCAGATATAACAGGTAACTTGTACGATGACATATATGACCATCCTTACGAACAAGAAATTATAAATGTAGCATTGGCTCATAAGCTGAAAAGTGTTGATTCAAGGCTAATTTCTCCGTATGCTACGGCTACCCTCGGAGATTGTGTAAAGTTTGCACTTGATACACTGGATTACAACTATGACAATCAGTTCATGGATATTGCTATCAAGGCAGGACTTGTTAAAGCCGGTAGCAGTGGTGCACTTAATTGTACAAGGGAGCAGGCAGCGGCTATTGCGGCGGCAGTTTATGAAATAAAATCTGCACAGAGGGCAAATGCCAGTGCTTCCTCGCTAGCAAGCTACAAAGACTATAGCTCGGTAGATTCCGCTCTGGCGCAGAGGGTGGCATTTGCAGTACAAAACGGATTTGTGCCAAATGTATCAGGTCAGTACCTGTATCCAAAGCAGTCAGTTACAAGGGGTGAGGTGCTGTACATGCTGGAGAAGGCATTGGTGCTATCGGGTGAGATAGACTAGTCAGCAGTACTTATAAATAACATGGAATATCATACTAACCTATAATCTTGGAGGCACACATGAAACCTTTTTTCAAACGAATGTCTGCTATGCTTTTAGTAGCATTTATACTAACCTCAGTATTTGTTGGCTCGGTTAGTGCCAATGGAATGAGAGTTGTTACAAGTAAAACAGATAAAGGGTATACAATTACCCTTACAAGCCAAGAGGCCAATAAAGGGGTAAAAATAGTAGCATATAGTATCAAAAATGCGGGCTCAAACTCTGTAAAAGTTACATATGCTCTTTCGTCAAATGCTCCGAAGTCTGCAAGTGTAACTATTAATGCTAATGAGATTATTGCTCCATTTAGGGTGTATACAGCAAATACTGATAAGCTATCCTACCGCCCATTTAGTGATATCTATGGTATTGAGGCTGACGAATATATAACTCACTTGCACGATGTAGGTATAACAAACGGCAATCCTGATGGAAGCTTCAAGCCAAATAACACTATTACAAGGGGCGAGGTGGCAGTCATGATGTGTGCTGCACTTGGACTCAATATATCTGAAAGCAACTTAACCACTTATAGTGATACGAAAAATCACTGGGCTAAAAAATATATAAGTGCGGTAGCCAAAAGTGGAGTAATGTCAGCCAATAAAGGTAAATTCAGACCAAATGACAGAATTACTACTGCTGAAGTTTGTGCTATGCTTAATAAAGCACTTAAGTTCAATACAAAGTCTAGTGGCGTTTTTACAAAGCTTTCAAAAAATAAGTGGTATACGAATGATGTTCAAAGAATATTTGATTTGAAAATTTTAACTCCTCAAGACAGTATTTACAATTCCTTCAATGAGGAGGCATATATTTCCCGAGCCAATTTCTCAATCATGCTCAGCAGAGCGCTTTCGACCTATTAGAATACCAGAATTCACATAATCTTCTCATGTATACGAGCCTTTTAAACAGGTAATAATTTTATTATCTCAAAAAGAAAGGGCTGTATATATGAGAAGATTTTCTTTTTTATTACTAATTATTTTTTTGATAGCAGGCATAACCGGAGGAGTTTACTACATAAAGGTACGAAATGATAGCAGTAAAACGCCGCTTCAGGTAACAGATGCCTTTAACTACTCAGGGGCAAAAATGCTAGTCAATGACTTGTATGTTTTCGTGAGGCTTCCTTCTGAATACAAGGATTTGAAAAGTCTTACAAATATATGCGAGAATGTTTTCAAGGAACTTGATATTCCGAAATACACAAACAATCCACAGAGTACTGATACTCTGACAAAATCCGATTTGCATGCCGTAACCCGTGACGGTGTAAAGATATCTATGCTTGCAATGATGGTGAAGGACAAGCAAAAGGTTTTAGATAGATATATAACAATTGAGGCCACAAGCTCTAATGATGGTAAGGCTATTGAGCTAAGGGATTCTATAGAAAAAATATTGTTGGCCCACGACCTAAATCCTAATATTAATTGTTGTATAACAGGAACCTTTGATGGAAGATTGGGGGATGCACAGTTAGAAGAGATTTGCCAGAGGGTTTTGAAAGATAGCTCCGCAAAAAAGGTAAATAGTCAACGAGACAACAGCGCAATAAGTGTTTCAGCTTTTTCACCTTTAATAAAGGATACAATTAACGTGCAGGGCAAAAATGTTAATTTGAGCTTAGTAATTAGATATAACAAGGTTGAAAACAAAACTTATATGTGGATAGCAACACCAGTTGTTAATTCTGAGTATTAATAATATCAGAGAATTGGGAGGAGCTCGATTTGGCAAGTTATATCGTTAGAGAAAGCAAGCCACTTAAGGGTAAGGTAAAAACAGGCGGTGCAAAAAATGCAGTTCTTCCAATAATCGCCGCATCTCTTTTAGGACAAACTCAAAGCACTATAGAGGACGTTCCCAATTTAGAAGATGTTAAAATGATGTGTGACCTTGTAAAATCCTTTGGGGCTAATGTTAAAAGTAATAAATCTAAGTTCAGTTTTCATGCTGCTGATATAAAAAGCACTGTTGCACCATACGAGATTGTAAATAAGTTAAGGGCTTCATTCTTGATAATGGGGCCAATTCTAGCAAGAACAGGTTGTGTCAGAATCGCCCTTCCTGGGGGCTGCGCTATAGGATCAAGGCCGGTGGATCTTCACTTAAAGGGCTTTAGTGCGCTTGGTGCCGAAATATCACAAGGCCATGGGTTTATTGAGGCGAACTGTGCTGGAAGGCTTAAAGGGAATAAAATATATCTTGATTTTCCAAGCGTTGGTGCTACCGAAAATATACTTATGGCAGCCACCTTGGCAGAGGGTCAGACCATAATAGAAAATGCAGCAACAGAACCCGAAATAGTTGACCTTGCTAACTACCTAAATGAGATGGGAGCATGTGTTAAAGGTGCAGGAACAGATACTATAAGAGTTATTGGAGTAAATGGTCTTACCGGCTGTACACACTGTGTAATACCCGATAGAATTGAGGCGGGAACCTTTATGGTTGCTGCCGCTATGACACATGGAGAGGTTACAATTACCAATGCTGTCGCAGATCATCTTAAACCTGTTATTGCCAAGCTAAGGGAAATAGGTATTGAGATTTTTGAGGATTTAAATTCAATAAGTGTAAAAGGTACAGAAGTGCTAAAACCTGTAGACGTAAAGACACTGCCATATCCTGGCTTTCCAACAGATATGCAGGCGCAGCTCACTGCCCTGCTCAGCACCATACCCGGCACCAGCATGGTAATAGAAACAATCTTTGAAAACAGATTCATGCATGTCAGTGAGCTAAAGAGAATGGGTGCCTCGATAAAGATTGATGGCAGAACTGCCGTAATAGAGGGCCAAAGCAAGCTGACGGGTGCAAATGTCAAGGCTACTGACCTAAGAGCAGGTGCGGCGCTGGTATTAGCAGGTTTATGTGCAGAAGGACAGACAGAGATAACGGACATTCACCATATAGACAGGGGATATGATAATTTCGAAGGAAAGCTAACCGCTCTAGGAGCTAACATTAAAAGAGTAGTTGAATAAAAGTCAATGTCCTCACTGCAGGAAGCTTTTAAAGATTCAAGTATATGGATAGTAGTATTTTAGAAATGTTATGAATATAAATAAACAATGAGACATGCCTCGTTGTTTATTTTTTTGTTTATTTTACTAGCTTCTAATTTTACATAAAGTAAATGCTAAATAGCTGAGGTTGATGTCACTATTGGACTTACAGGAGATACTTATGAAGCTAATTGAACATATGAAGTGGATAAGGACAACCGTGACAGAGAGAGAACAACCCAAAGAGCCCTTGGATATATCTGAGTATGTGCTTGTCCAAAGTAGATTGGAGCATAGAAATAGGTCACATTTTTCAAGTAGATCAAGACTATCAATGCTACAGAGATTTAGATTCAAGCGCAAGCTAAGACAAAATTTAAAGACAAAGTTTAAGCCCCGAAAGGATAAAAAGCCCCAAAAGGATAAAAAGCCTGGAAAATCAATAGGCCTGTACACTATAATTATGCTTTTTATGGTTGTAATACTGCCTGCAGCAATAGTTAAAAGCTGTGGAAGTCCTCTTCCAAATGACATTGCACAGGATATAACGCAAGATGCACCCAAGGATATACCCAAAAGTGAGCAAAAACCGGGTGTGAAATACATAAAGTTGTATATGAATGATACCAACAAGGTGGTTAATGTACCCTTGGAGACCTACCTAATTGGTGTTGTAGCTGCTGAGATGCCAGCCAGCTATGACATAGAGGCTTTGAAGGCACAGGCAATTGCCGCTAGAACATATGCACTCTCAAGGCAGGAGAATATCTATAAATCGTCAACGACAGACAGTGTTCACTCAGGGGCAGACGTCTGTACCAGTCCTGCTCACTGTCAGGCCTGGGTTAGCAAACAAACTGCAATGAAAAGATGGGGCATTTTGTCCGCATTCAAAAACTGGAATAAGATAACGGAGGCTGTAGAGGAAACAGAGGGGCAGATAATAGTATATAATGGAGGGCTTATAAATCCTTTGTATCACTCAAATAGTGGAGGACGAACAGAAGATGTAGAGAATGTATGGGGTGGAAAAAGTGTACCGTATTTAAAGGGAGTGGCAAGTCCTGGGGAAGACTTCTCAAATGAGTATAAAAAAGAATTTACATACACAGAGAAGCAATTTATCGACGTATTGGACAAAAATGGTGTAAATCTCGTTTCAGGCTCGAATTCTAGGGCGAAAATTAATATAGGGGATTTAACCAGAACTAATAGCGGAAGAGTAGAACAACTAAAAATAGGTGGTAACAGCGTTACGGGAAATAACTTTCGAAAGTTTTTTTCATTACCATCTACTAATTTTAGTATAAAGGTTGAAAATAACAATATAATAATAACTACCCTGGGGTATGGTCACGGTGTCGGTATGAGCCAATGTGGGGCCCAGGTGTTAGCCAAAAAGGGCTATACCTATGAGCAGATTCTGAAATATTATTATCTGGGTGTAAGTATACAGAAAAATTACACAAAAAAATAAGGCAAAATTAACAAATAATTCATACATCGGTAATTTACTATATTAACCATTAGCGCTATAATGTTTCGTATGCGAAATATAACGATACGAAACATTTTTTATTTATAGGGATTTATTGAGGTTTATTACTTACATAATTAATAGAAGAGCATGCTGCGGTCTTCTTTAGGGTCATTACAGCTGGTGTTTATTACTTACATAATTATTAAAGGAGCTACGACATAAAAT
>JAEZFR010000344.1 GCA_023417285.1 Bacillota bacterium | reverse complement strand
AATCTATATTAATAGCTGTTTTAAACATCTCTATAAAGCACATATCCTCTTTAGTCATCTGCAAGCCATCCATGTCTTTTGTGAGTATTTTATAAACATCCTCAAGCTTTGTGTTACTAGCCCATGGACTCCCTCTAAGAATTTCGGCTGTTTGAGAAACCATGTTCAAGAATCTAAATCTCGGAGTAGCATTATAGAAATTATCACAAATTGATGAAGTCTTAATGTTCTTTGAAACCTCCTTGACCTTGTTACTATCAACATCCTTGTATCTCAACCGTACTGTACCAACATTGTCTGTAGTATTCTCTTTTAGCTTAATCTCATAGAGAGCAGTAACTGCATGGCCTGCGCCTATCTCTCCAGCATCTACAGAGTTATCCCTAAAATCCTCCTTGTTGAGTATCCTATTTTCATATCCGATAAGTCTATAGCTTTTAACTGTTTCACTATCAAATTCTATCTGTGCTTTTGCATCCTTTGCAATAACCTGAAGAGTGCTTACCATTTGGTTTTGGAGAACCCTTTGTGCTTCGTCCATGTCATTTATGTAAGCATAGTTCCCATCACCGTTATCTGCAAGTTTTTCTAGGAATATATCATTGTAGTTATCCATTCCAAATCCGAGTGTAGTAAGTGTAATACCTTTTTGTTTATACTCCTTTACTGATTTCAATATCTGTTCCGCATCGGTTAATCCTTCATTTGCCAAGCCATCGGTACAGAGTATAATACGATTATTCCCTTCAGATATAAAGGCCTCAGCTGCCATTTTGTAACCTATTTGCAAGCCTTCTGCAGCATTTGTGGAGCCCTCTGGGGTTAATTCACTTATTGCTGACAATATCTCTTCTTTGTTTGCTGCACTTGTATGTTTTAGCAGTTTTCTTCCATTGGTACCATATACTGCAATGCCTATTTTATCGTTTTTTCCCATTTGTCCTATAAGTACTTTCAGACTCTTCTTAACAAGCCCTAACCTGTTATCCATATCCATTGAGCCCGATACATCTATTACAAAGGTAAGACAGGTATCCTTCATCATGCTGGCCTCTATGTTCTTTCCCTGAATTCCTACTTCAAGCACATGATATCCTCGGTTAAATGCAGAAGGGGCCATCTCGGTATAAATTGAAAACTTGTCATCACTTAAGGGCTGAGGATATGACCGTTTAAAGTAATTTATGAATTCCTCTACCCTGACACTGTCCTTTGGTGGAAGCTCCCCCGACTCTATGTAGCTTTTTGCCTTGGTATACGATGCGGTATCTACGTCTAAAGCAAATGTGGAAAAGCGGCTTTCCTGGGAATCAATAAATGGGTTTACTCCATAATCTTTAAATAAAGTATCACTGTTTGAAGAAGTTTTTGAATCATTTACTGTATTTTGCTGCCTCTCTGTTTCACCTATTGCTTCTGAAAAGTCTACTTTAACGTCATCTTGTGGGATAATGACATCTACAGTGTCACCACTATCTTTGTTTTGTGGTTCTCCAACTTGTCCATTATCCCTTGTTCCTGCCGCAATAGTAGACTCGCTAGCAGCCATGCTGGATTCAGACATGCTGGCTCCATCCATGCTGGACCCACACCCGCTAAATAATATGGCGCAGCATATTATTATTAATGTAATCTTAAATAGTTTATTCATATACTTGTTCCCCCTTTTTTTATCTATGCTCATATTATATCTAGGGGTTGTTTCCACCTTAATTCAAACTTGTATCAAATTTGTAACAACTATAGGAAATGTCATGGTTAATTTAGCTCCACCGTGTACAGCGTTTTCTGCATATATAGTTCCAGAATGCATTGATATTATTTCCTTTGATATTGCAAGCCCTAGCCCGTTCCCACTAATGCCTGTGACATTAGAAGCACGGTAAAACCTGTCAAATATCTTTTGAAGAGAATCTTCAGGTATCCCTGTCCCATAGTCCGTGATAATAACAACAGCCTGTCCATCTTCCTTCTTCAAAAATACATCAATTGCACTAGCTTCATTGGAATATTTAATGGCATTATCAAGTATATTTACAAATACTTGAATAAGCTTTTCGCTATCCCCCGATATACTAACATCAGGGCTTATATGTATATTGAATGTTAGGCCCTTTCTATTAGCCCTTTGATTCATATTATCAATACAGGATTTAAGCAAATCTGATAAATTAATTTCTCTGAAATGATACTTTTCTTGATACGAATCCATTCTTGACATCTGCAAAAGGTCATTTACAAGTGACGATAGTCTATCTGTTTCATTTATTAAATGAAATAAGGGTTTTTCCAAATCCTGTCTGTCATATAACTCTTCTGCTAAGTACTCTGAATATCCTCTAATAGCTGTTAATGGCGTCCTCAGCTCATGCGAAACATTAGAAACAAATTGTTTCTGTCTCTCAATGTGGTCTTTTAGCTGCATGCCCATGTCATTAATGCTTTCTGCTAGCTGCCCTAATTCATCCTGCCTATTGCTCTTGTACTGTGGAAAATTTCTTTGGGCATAACTGTGTGTAACACTAACTAGTTCATTTATGGGATTTACCATTTTACGAGAAATATACATGCTTAACAGTAATATAATTAGACTAAAACAGCCTGCACCAAATATTAAAATATATACTATTTTTGAAAGAATAATATCAATTAAGCCTAGCTTGTAGTTAATAACCAATATGCCCACCTGTTTATTATCAATTATTATTGGGGATGCATAATAATAGACGTTGTTGTGAATTTCTTTGACTGTATTACCTTGAGAAGCAGGCTCTAATATATCCTGTTTAAACCTTTGCTTTATAAATCCGTCTTGCTCAAAAACATCTACCAGTCCGCTAAGTAAGGACATTTTTTCATCATAAAGCTGTATTTGACCTATTCCCGGGCTCAAGCTCCCAGTTATACTTCTGGCTATAGTGGTGCTAAGGTTATCATCACTTGGATTATCAAGTAAAATCACCTGCTTTATGTAATTCTGGGTTCTGGCATTTTGCTCAGTTAGCTCGTCAATCACAGTATTCATCCATATACCATGTATGGTAATAGTAGCGATTAATCCGACTATAAACATTGCTATAATAGATGTAAGCCCATAGTAAACAGAAAGTCTTGTTCCAAATTTCATTTGTTCCCTCCAAATCGGTAGCCTATTCCGAATATAGTAGTAACATGTACTGGTTCACTAGAATCTGTTTCAATCTTCTTTCTGAGCCTTGCAATACAAATATCCACCACCCTGCTATCTCCCATATAATCAAAACCCCACACCTTTTGTAGAAGATCTTCTCTGGTGAATACCTTCTTGGGGTTTCTCGCCAGCAATTCCAGCAGTTGAAATTCCTTGAGCGTGAGTACAATTTCCTTGTCATTTTTCCTTACGATCATATTATCGAAATCAATTTGAAGATCATTATGTAATATGGTTTCTGCTTTTTTATTACCAGGTACCCTTCTTAGCACTGCCTTGACCCTTGCAATAAGCTCCATAGTATCAAAGGGTTTTGTAATATAGTCATCTGCTCCTAGCTCAAGCCCGATAACTTTATCTACAATCTCATTCTTGGCGGTGAGCATAATAGTTGGAATGTTGTTTGGGATACCTAACTTTTTGTATACCTCATAACCGCTCATGTCAGGAAGCATAATATCAAGAAGTAATAAATCGGGTAGAAATCGCTCGGCTAAACTGATGGCAGATTTACCGTCTATAGCAGTAGCGACATCATAATTTTCTCTTTTTAGTATAAGCTCTACCAGATCACGAAGTGCTGGTTCATCGTCAACAATAAGTATCTTATGCATAAATCACCTTCTAATAGTGTTTTCATCTTGCCTGGCATATTAAAGCTGTCTCAAGCGTCATTCACAGATATATACAAAATTTGCATATAATTATATTTTAGCATACAGTAAGCAAAATGTAATCTTTTACAAGATCAAATAAAAAACGAATAAGCTAAAAGCCTATTCGTCTTAATTTACCTTGCGTTTTTAATTTTTTCAACCAAAACTATATTATAGAAAAATATATTTATTTGCCCATTGCCTTAAGTCCTGCAGTATTCAGAATATTCCAAGGCTTGTTATAATGTGGCTGGAAGAAGAAATCTATAAAGCCCAGTTCATCAATAGTCATTTTATTTTGTATCACAACAGACATTGTATTCATTGTTTGTGTCATATCAAAATCAGATACTATCTGTGCTCCAAGTACTCTCCTAGTATTTTTTTCATATACAACCTTGAGAAGAACCTCATGGTAAGTAGGCATAAACTCTGGTCTATTGCTCTCAGTAAGTAAAACAGTCTCAATTTCGAAGCCACTTGACTTAGCTATTGTCTCAATCATGCCAGTGGAAGCACAATTCTTTGAGTAAATCTTGATGGCTGAGGTCCCCTGAGTTCCAAGATACTTAATATTGTTCCCATCAAGATTCTTAGCAACCAAAGCTCCCATCCTTACTGCATTTGTTGCTAAAGGAATATATTGATGTTTGCCAGTTGGGTTATAGACTACAGCACAGCAATCACCTGCTGCAAGTATATCCTTATCACTGGTATGCATATACTCATCAACCAAGATAGCTCCATTAGGCAGCATATCAAGCTTACCCTCAAATAAAGAAGTAGTTGGTCTAAAGCCTATTGCTAAAATTACTAAATCGCCTTCTATTGTAGCCTTATCCGTTTCAATGGAATTAACACTGGTATCGCCATTGAATTTCTTTACCATTTGTCCTAGAGCCAACTCAACACCATTTTTTTCTAGTTCGGCTTCCAATATATCAGTGAATTCTTTATCATAGTACTTGCTCAAAATTCTATCCTCAGCGTCCACTAGTGTAATTTTCTTACCAGAAGATGCAAACGCCTCAGCTAGCTCAACACCAATATATCCAGCACCTACTACGATAATGCTTTTTGCAGTTGATGCCTTTTCTATAATGGTCTTTGAATGTGAGTAATTTTTGCATATAAGAACATTGTCAAGGTCAATACCTTGAATCTTAGGAATTATTGGCCATGATCCAGTAGTAACTACCAATTTATCATAAGAGTCAGTAAATACTTCACCTGTTTCCAAATTTTTAACACTAACTATTTTGTTTTTAGTATCAACATCAAATACCTCATGTAGCATTTTTGTAGTCACACCAATTTCAGCAAGCTTTTCGGGTGAGGAATAAAAAAGTCCACTTGGATCCTTAACAACCCCTCCAACATGAAGCGCTATACCACATGATAAAAAAGAAATATTATCATTTCTTTCATAAACAGTGACCTCTGCATTACTATACAAGCTCTTAATATTTACAATTGCTGATGTTCCAGCATGAGTACATCCTAAAACAATAACTTTCATACCTTCACCGCTCCTTTTAATATATATATAACATGAATGTCATACATATATATACCTCCAGAAAGGAAGATT
>JAEZFR010000336.1 GCA_023417285.1 Bacillota bacterium | reverse complement strand
GCACTATGCTCTGACTCTACAGCTACAAACTCAGTGTCAACTTGTCCATTTGATACAAATGTTGAGAAGTACTGAGGAACTTCTGTTGATGGAGTTATTGGGAAAGCCGCAACTACATCTGGGTTTATCTGCTTCATGGCAACAGCCATGGCTTCGTTACCACTAAATCTTTCTCTTATAGCCATTATGAATTTTCCCTCCTTACTTTTCTTCTACAAAGTCAATGGCTTTGAAAGGGCAAACCTTTACACATACGCCACAACCCTTGCAGTGATCATAATCTATACCTGTCATCTTAGCTTCTGAATCAACAATTATTGATGAATCTGGACATACTGGGAAGCAAAGTAAACATTGCTTACACTTTTCTGAATTCCAAATAGGTTTCATTGAACGCCAGTCACCTGTTTTAAAAAGGTGTGCATTTCCAGCCCAAGGAATATTACCACCCTTTGTGATATCTTTCCATGTAACGTCAGGAGCAACTGTTTTTAATTCCTTGTTGCAACTCATAGTCCCTTCACCTCCTGCATAGCTCTCTCAATAGCCTTAATATTTGGTTCAATAACCTCTGGTTTCTTAGCAAACTTATGCTTAAAGGAACCAACCATATCGTTAAGGAAGTCTTGCTCCGGCATAACTCCTGATACCTTAACTACTGCACCTAACATTGGAGTATTGGGGAAGTACTTTCCGAGAGTTTCGATAGAAATTGTTCTTGCATCAATAGTACATACTTTTCCTTTGTAGCCCTTCAAAAGAGGTCTAACTTCATCTGGAGTTCTTGTTGTGTTAATAATAATAGCTCCATCCTCTTTTAATCCTGCTGTTACATCTACAACCTGGATTAGTGTTTCATCAACAACTACAACATAATCAGGTTCATAAATATTACAATGAATTGAAAGCTTTTCATCACTTATTCTGTTATAAGCTGTGATTGGAGCACCCATTCTTTCTGGGCCGTATTCAGGAAAGCCCTGAATATACTTACCAGTATTGAACGCCGCATCAGCCAAAAGTAGTGATGCAGTTTTTGCGCCTTGACCGCCGCGTCCATGCCATCTGATTTCCATAACCTTGCCCATTTGGCAAACCCTCCTCTTTATTTCAATTTGCATAATTGATTACATTAGACAAAAACATCTAGAAAGGATTAATTTTCCTGAAATAATCTTGTCCATCTAAAAGTATACAAGTTTGTCAATTTATTGTCAAGATAAGTCTGTTCGGCATTACGACTATATTTCAATGTTTTTAATTTGTTCTTTGTATACAATTTTACATATAAAAAAACTATATTTTTGTAATCAAAATTTGAAAAATATAGTATCTATTTGTCAAATTTATATCAAATTATATAGATAATTGGTGTTATGTAAATACATATTCTGCTATGTAATTGTTCTATAAGTTAATAGCTATACCATAAACTTCAAAAATATAAGAAAAATCAATCCAGGTATCCCTAAAATTCCAATTGTTATTGCAGAAAATTCGTTAATTGCAATAGAAAAATTATATTTTGAACCTATAATATTTATAATCAATAAAATAATTACTCCTAAAATTGTGTTTAAAATTAATTTCTTAAATGTGTTTGATATACTCATTTTATCGCCCCTATATATCTGATTGAGGTTTGTCCCTTTACAATATATATTTGTAAGTAACTTTATTTATGAGTATTTTTTATATTTTCCTTTTAATACTACTCCATATGAGTATATTATTAATATTTTTCTACTAATACTGCTCCATTTGTATTAAGTATATCAACTACATGATTTACTCTATCCTCATCCGATTTCATACTCAATAGTGCATTTCCCTGTGAGATAAGGTTCTCATACTGCCTCCCTTTATTTTGAGGAATGCCGAGGTCCATAAGGCCTCCTACTATACCACCTGTTATCAATCCTGATATTAGTCCGGATATTGGCCCAAATGCAGCTATTGTTCCTAAGGTTGGAACAAACATACTAACTGCCCCTGCTACAATTCCAGCAAAGCCCCCCAAAATCCCTCCTGTAATAACTCCATCTGATATTCTATTTGATCTATTAGGTGTAAGTGAATATACTTCGTTTACACATACATGTGTAGATGAATCATGGTTTAACTGTGATTCATACTGCTGTGCATCCCGTACTATTATAGAAATGTCACTTGTTCTTAATCCATTATCTCTTATGCTATATGCTGCTCTTTCTGCATCTCCATAGGACATAAAAACAGCTATTACCGTTACTGACAATACTATGACCTCCAAACAATTCATGGTTTATTTAGCATTGCTTTTCACTTAGCTAATTATGCACTTTTCTAATAATACAATAATATATAGGGATAAGCTGATAATATTAAAATAAAAGACTTCGATATTTGTTGCTACCTGTTTGATAGGAAAAATATTCTGTCTATTCAATTTTATTGACTATAACCATAGTTTTGCTCACTTTATTAATTGACAAAACTAGATTATGCTCACTTTATTAATTGACAAGACTATGATCTCTTGGCACTTTAATATGCTTTCTGAATATATTTAATAAGATCCATAGGGTTATTTAAAAATATATTAGGTTTCTCTTTTTGTAAATCGTATGGTGTGCTGTATGTCCATGAAACCCCAGCACTTATTGTGCCAGCGTCCTTAGCGCATAATATATCAAGGGGGCTGTCACCAATATATAATACTCTTCTCTTATCTGTTGCCCCAACCATCTGCATTGCTTTTAATAATGGATCTCCAAATGGCTTATGCCTCTCGGTATCCTCAGCACCTATAACTATGTCAAAGAAGTCATAGATATCAAATAATTTTAATCCCCTGATAGCCAGTTCTCTACGCTTTGAAGTTACAACTCCCAGTATAAATCCCATTTCATCAAGTTTCTCCAGCAATTGAAATATGCCAATAAACAGACCAATGTGTCTATCATGCCTGCTTTCATTAAAAGCTCTGTATGTCTTTACAAGCTCTTCTTCATGCCCAGGGTAAATATCCCTAAAATGCTCTTTTAATGGCATACCAATATAACGTATGGTTTCCTCTTGAGGTCTTGAATGTCCAAAGTGATGAATAAACGTATATTTAAAGGACTCTAATATTAAAGGAATAGTATCTATTAAGGTTCCATCTAAATC
>JAEZFR010000316.1 GCA_023417285.1 Bacillota bacterium | reverse complement strand
ATGCGACATTTGAGTAACAACACACACTAAATAAGTTATAATTGAAGCTTTATATTCACTACTAGTTTCATTTCTGCTATATATTAAGCTCAACACAATAGCTGTTATTACTCCTATAAATACAGATAGTATAAACCATTTAATATGATATTTGAATTTATCAATATGTATTTTCGTATGGCTAATAACTAAAGATAGGCAAAGGAGAACGCTAACAATAATATTGAACCAAATAAAAAATAAACTATTAAATGGAATATGTACTTTTGCAAAAAAATATACTATTGGCTTTAAAATTGGCGTGAGTAAAAAAATTGTTATTGCAAAAATATTAATTTTAAATTGTGATAGCTTATTTCTTTCAAGAAATATTAAAACTGCTGTTAAAAAGTAAGTACCATTTATATATATAAGAAACAAGTTATCAGAAGATATACTTAAAATTGTAAATTGAGGTATAATCAATAATGGAAATCGTAAAATCAATAACCCTATAAATATAACAGCAAAAATGTATTTTTCTCCTTTCTTTTCATTGTTTGTTCTCTTATCATATACAGCTTGTTTTATTTTCATAATTACCTTTCTTTAATAATTCATTAAATGTTGTGGATTTAACCACATTTTATCTGGATAATTTTTAGGCTGAGAACGCATGCAAATGCGTATTTCAAGATATTAATATGATCTTTATATCAAAATTGTATAAAAAAAACCAGCTAATAAAGTTAAGAAATATTTGGTTTTCTGATCAGCATGGTAATGGGAGTCGTTTTGGTGCTCTATGAAAATTATGTAAATTTAATTCAGTTTCTGATATATGTAAAGTATCATACATATAAAATTAAGGACTAGTTTTCCTGTACATGTCCAAAACGCGTCATAGCAGCAAATTCGCATTTGAGTAAATCTGCCTGGTAAAATGAATAGATTAAATCTTATCAATCTACCAGGCAGTTCTACATACTACTTTTACATTAATAATTTTACTATGTAAGAGTAAGTTAAAGTGCTACCTGTTTGCCACAAATGAACATACAACCCTTCCAGCACGTTCCTGAGCAAGTATAGTCACAAGATCCCATACATCCGCCTATGCAATTTTCACCACATGATGAGTCACATGCAATACATAAACGAACCATAGGTATAATATTATCTCCTGTTTTAATTTTGCTTGAATAGTTATCCATTTTATCACCTCCTCTTAATGTTTACTTATATTATCTTTATAATAAATTGCATTACTTTCATGTTTTACTATAAAATAACGTTTTAAAATTATCATTTGAATTCATTAATTCATGATATAGCCCAATTTGATTAATTTTTCCATCGTTAAGTAAAATTATTTTATCACTTTCCATTACTAGAGAAGTACTATGACTGATAGCGATAATAATAATATTTTTTGATAAATTTTTTATTATATTAATAATATCTTTTTCAGCCTCACCATCTAAATCTGAAGTAACTTCATCTAATAATAAAATTGGAGTATTTCTTGTAAACGGTAAACCATGCGTACCGGCGGACAAAAAGATAGCCGCCAGATAATGGCGGCATAAAATCTATTGTTTTTGCTTTTTACAAGATTCGGGAAGTGCTTCTGACCATGGAAGCAGATCATTAAGAAAGTCTAAATTTTTGTCATCCATATGTTTCGGAATTTCGGTCAGGAGATGTTCAAAGTAGTTATACGGTTTCAAGTGATTCGCCTTTGCAGTTTCTGCGATGCTATAGATGATTGCGCTGGCTTTGGCCCCGTCAATGGTATCAATCAGGTGCCAGTTCGCTTTCCCGATACAAAAACCACGGATGGCACCTTCAGCCGCGTTATTATCAGCCGGCACGTTACCATCATCAAGAAATACCCTGAGGTATTTTTCCTGGTTAAGGCAATAGGTGAAGCCCTTTCCGGTCTCTGATTTCGGAAGTACAACAGACTGATGCTCTTTTATCCATACAAAGAAAGCATCGACAAGAGGTTTAACCATCAACTGTCGCTGTTGTTTCCGTTCTTCCGGTGTAAGGTTGTTCAACATACCTTCGATTTTATAGATGGCGGCGATCTGTTTCAAGGCATCGTTTGCCAGTGTCCCCTTCGACTTTTCCTTTCCAAGTGTCTTTGTTACATTTGAAAAGTGTCTGCGAGCATGGGACCAGCAACCGGCAATCTTTAGATCCTCCCGCTCTTTTTCAAGCGTGTGGTATACCTGATATCCATCCGTAACCACCGTTCCGCTGTAATCCTTAAGGAATTCCCTCGGATGGCTTGTATTCCGTGTCCTCTGGTATTCATACAATACGATGGGATCGGAATAATACATCTTTCCGGTACGGTAGACCCACATATAACTCTTGGAACCAGCCGGTCTTCCGTCCTTACTTACTAGCACAGGCGTTTCATCTGCCTGAAGGACATTGGATTTATAGAGCTCCTGGTGTAGCCTGTCGTACAGAAGGGACAGATACCGCTCCCCACACTGGATGGTCCAGTTTGCCATGACCTGTCGGGACAGCTGCACGTCATTACGTGCGAATTCCTGCTCTAGACGGTACAGTGGGATGGCGTTGACGTATTTACTGTTCATGATTGCTGCTTCCAGTGAGGGAGTGGCGATACTGTTGCGCAGAAGATCCGCCGGACGGTTACCCCTGATGATGGTCTGTCCATCCATGCCTGCATAGACAGCTACATGATGTTCCTCTACTTCAAAGGAAGCGGGATGGAAAGCAAGTCTTTTGTATACTTCATCCGGTAGCCGCTTCCACTTGGATCCCAGACGGGAACGCAGTTCCTCTTCGGACAGTTCATGTGAGATCACTTTAACCGGAAGATCCTGCAGATCCTGTTCACGTTTTCCTTTTGCTTTTTTGCGTGTATAGGGACTGGGACATATCTGCTCCAGTTCTGGTTCCAGGACATATTTGTTAGTCATAATGCCCTCGGCTTCATTAAAGCATTCGTCAAGACTGAGCTGGCCTGCGATATCCATCTTTTCGGAGGAACGGCCGAATTGGTGCTGCTTCGAGATATTAAGCTGCTCCAACAGAAGATCAAGCTTCTGGTTCATCTGGTTCAGCTGTTCTTTCTGGGCAGTAACAGTGTTAGAAAGTTCACCTGCCATGGTTTGCACGGACAAAAACAGACTAATCAGCGCTGCTTTATTAAAACTATTCAGTTCAGCTTCAGAGTATTTTTTGTCCATTCTGGATACATCCTTTGTTATTTGATGCTTCTATTATAACCGATTTTGGTTAAAAAAGCGAATGCATGCTTGGAACGGTTTCGTCATTATGACGGTGGAAAAGTGCTTGAAAAATCAGGAAAAACAAGGGCTTAGAAGGGTTTTTCAGACAGTTATCCACCGACAGAAAAACGTGGTGAGACGATATCACGTATAACGTCTCACCACGATATAGGAAGTGTGGATAAGTGCCTTTACACCAGAGATTGGTGCTTTATGAGAAAAATAAATTTCTCTGTTTTGCACAATGATTTCTTAAGAATTACAGGATTGCTACAGATGAGATTTTTTGTATGGCTTTTCTCTGTTCAATCGCAAGACCCTCCATCAGCCATTTATACTGCTGTGGTGTCAGAGTTTTCATTTCTGTTTCGCTTCTGGGCCACTGGAACCGGCCTTTTTCAAGACGTTTATAGAGGAGCAGAAAGCCATCACCTTCGAACAGGAGTCCTTTAATCCGGTCTGTTCTCCTGCCACAGAAGAGGAACAGTGTTCCTGTAAGAAAGGGATCAAGATGAAAGCTGTTCTGAACCAGTGCTGCCAGACCATCAATGCCCAGCCGCATATCCGTATATCCGCAGGCAATGTAAACCTGTGAAAAGCCGGATGCATCATTCAGCATTTGCTACCGCCCGGATGGTCGATTCTATGAGACGCTGTGGCGTTGAGGAATTAACGTTGATTGTTATGGAGCCTATTGATATCGTGAGTTCAGTCGCAAATGCAGAATAATAAGAAGATGGAATGCATTGATCCGGTACACGGACGAAGCTCGTTTCCATAGAATCACATGCAGCTTCACGTACTTTCCGAAACCAATAGTAATAAGCATCTTTGCTTACATTGTTCTGGAGACACCAGTCTTTGACCTTCAAACCGCTGGACATACATTCCTGAACCAGAGCGTTCCATTGGGTGAGCTTAACTTCCTTTGCAACTAATTGTGTATTCATGAGAACCTCCTTAGTGAGTTTCGTGTAAAGTGTAAAAACTCGTACAACTTTTTACACTTTTACGATATTATCTCATGAATTGAGCTCAGAGGTAATGTACGGATGGTTTACCGTTTACT
>JAEZFR010000313.1 GCA_023417285.1 Bacillota bacterium | reverse complement strand
CAGGATTAAAACTATCAATATATGCCTTCATGGAACCATACTTTTTTACTATTTCAGAAACTATCTTAGCATTTTGAACGCAGGCATCAATTTTTAGTTTATTCTGTATCATGCTAGAATCATTTTTGATTTTATCTATTTCTTCCAATGAATAATTGCTAACAACTTGATAATCCGGAAAATGCATATGTATTATATCAAGATATTTATCAACTGTAGATGCTCTAAATCCCGAATAGAAAATGATATCAACAAGCAAACGGTAGTAATCATTGTTGCTCATTATCTTGTTCTCATAACTCTTAAATGGCGCAAATTTTTCTTCAAACTCTTTCTCTGAATAATCGCTGCATTCCTGCAACGTTCTATATACACTTTGAAAAATGCTAGCTAATTTATTATGACTTGTTGCAATATTTGTTACTACACTTGTACCACAATATTTGCAGTAAAAACTATCTTCATCAATACTCCTTCTGCAAGATATACACTCCACTTTATTCAATTGGCTCCCCCCACCTTCTTAACATTTGTACTTCGGCTTCATTACCAATAAAGTCTTTATATTTTCTTCTTCTTATGTTACTATTTCGCATAGAAGGATGTTCTAATGCTATGCAGGTGCAATTGTGATTGTTGATGCTAACATTCTCTGCATACCCAATATCAGGAGCACTCAATGCCTTGCCATTCCTCCAATGGCTCAAATCCTCAATAAAGCTGCTCAGTAAATCTGACGATTGTCTGCCAAGTGTAATGATTAATTTTGGTTTAATTGTTTCAATTTGAAACTCCAGAAACATAGTATTTCGATTTACAAAGGTCTTATCTTTAAGGCCGGGAAACCTCCCCGTCATCCTCTCTGATTTTCTTAAGCCTATAAATACATTTGAAAAGAAACAATCATGTAAGCTTATATTAGCTTCATCGAATAGCTTTCTTAAATTTCTCCATGTCGGACCATTAATCTCATTACAACCTTTATCAAGCATGTTCATATAATAATCTTCAGTGGAAAAATCCTGCTAAAACTTCAATTGAAAATATCATTTATTTTACAGATGAATGTGATGAAATGGAAGTATTAATTAAGCCTGTAAATATAGGTGGCGAATTAATGGACTTAATATGCGAATCAATTAATCCGAACGATTATTTTAAATAATCGCCACACTTCTGGCACTCGGTGCCAGAAGTGGCTATAGGTGTTTCGAGTCAGAAATTAGTTTCTTTTTTCTGATGTATTATGTATAGGATATTCATATAGCCAATTTTCGCCACTATATTCCCTTATTTGTTTTATTAGTTTATCAAGAAACGATTTTAATAAATTATTGTCTTCTTGCCTTCCATATTATGTATCTTGAATTTTTACGCATATATGATAAAGACATGTAGTTTTTCCTGAACGATTATGGGTTGTTGTCATAAATCGTATTTCAGAATATGAATATTCTCTATCAGCATTTACATCTGATGAAATAAGCATTACTGGATATTCATATCTTCTAACATGTTCACAATACTTACCCCAAAAAGATCCAAAATCTTTAACTTTGACATATGAAAGACATATATTAAAGGCATTTCCTGTTGTATCATAAGAGTATATTTTGTCAAGATGAGTATTTAAATAAGTTGTATTTAAGCTATCTAAATTAAGCGCTTCAATAATAGAAAACGGCATACCATTTTTTTCAACAAAAATATCAACTTCTCCAGCGGATTTTCCAACGGCTGAACTTCCGCGTCTAGTTTGGTCTTTGATACGATAACCACTTGCTTCAAGCAAGGCTGCAACAAAGTCATTGCGCTCGTCTTCAGTTGCATTTACATAAAGCTTGTTTGATTGGAGCTTGATACAAGCCAAGTAAATATCACGTATGAATACATCTGCTTGCGCTATTGTATTCTGTTCCGGCTTAAAGAGAATGTCGTTTAAAATCTTTTCTACTTTGATAACAAAAACATTCTTATTTTCAATATTAATGCGACCATAGTCTATTTTAGGTTGCGTTGATAATAATCCGATCGCTCTCTTGATAGGTTCATCTATCCTAAACCCAGTACTTATACCAGTTATAAGATACTTATCGGCAATCTTGCTTGCTCCAATTATAATGTAACCATAGTCATCTGCCGCATTTGACAGACCTGCAATAAATAGAGCCAAGTTTTGGGGTCTAAATTCAATCTCTTTACAAATTAAATTCTTTGAGTAAGGGGCTTGTAATAGCTGTAATACCTCATTGGTGTCAATCATTTTTCTCTAATACTCCTTAATGGTATTTTGTTAACTCCGGTCAACTTCAGTATTTTTCCAAACGTGATTTTCTCAGGAGTGTTCTTCCCATCTTCGACCCACAGTTCGAAGTCTTTTTCATAATCAAGAACATCCAACTCTGTATCGTAATATAAAATAATTTGATCATAATCAGATGGACGGACAATTAAATAAATTTCGTCACCGTGTTTCTTAATTATAAAAATGGTATTACTGATTTCAATTAAGTCCGAAAGATCATACCCTTGATAATTTCTTAAATGTTCTAAAATATTCTTTTTTGAACGCTCAAGAATCTCTTGAACATATTCAAACATTTCCAAATTACTTTTGGAATTATGTATAAAGTCCGAACCTAGTATATTATTTGCTAGAGCACGATTTAAATCTTCCTCTGTTGAAATCCCCCATTGAGCAAGCAGTTCTTTGGATATTTCCACTGTTTCGTTTGAAGGTCGTGGAATATGCGAACGAGATAATATTCTTTCTAATTCTTCAACTCCAGATACTCCATACCTAATTAATAGACCGTTGTATTCTTCCACTCTCGACATATTTTCAGCAATATCATTATCATTATAAAACCAATGTAAATTTGCCAATAATTCTTTGAAGCATTTCTTAACAATAGCAATGTCTGAACTGGCTCTAAGCCAAAGGTACGTTTTTTGAAACACTTCTTTCTCATCCGCACCAGCTTGACCCAAATTATTCTTATTTTCTTTAACATATGTTGTTATTTTTTCGGATATATCCTCCAAGTGTACAGTTCTACCTTCAGGCATTTCGAAATAAATGTCTTTTAATAATAATTTTTCTCGCACGTCTTGGCCAGAAAATTTATATGCATCCTTAATAATCTCGTCAATCTCTCCAGAATCCAGAGACAATTCAGTAATCTTTTTGAAATCACCATATTGATTAGGCAATATAGCAATACGATTTAGTAGATAATCTTGCTCATATTTTACCAAAACATGAACAAAACTTGACAACCATTTTATTGCAGCGTGTTCGCTGCCAAAAGCAAATTGAAAAGTAAACTCTACAAGGCATTTACTTTCGCTTACGTCATAGCATACTTTTTCTCTCCAGAATTTTAGTCCTGATTTAAGGAGTTCGTTTGAATGTTTTGATACAATATTTATGCTCCATGAATCTTTACCATACAAAGTTTTAGAAAGACTTAGAAAGTCATTTTGTTCTTTGTTCTGTTCAGATTGTAAGCAAATTATAGCTTTATAAAAGTTCTCTATTCCCGGATGCGATTTCTGTAATTTTTTCTGAAACTCAACGAAAACATCATCAAAAGTAAAACTTCTCACGTTAGGAAGCAACTTACTATTAATCCTTTTATCAATTAATCTTTCTTTAAAATCCAAATCCAATAAACTTGATATTTCTTTATATATATCATCAATTCGGCAATCAACTAAGATCTCATCTATAACACAAAAGTTACCATACTGATTTGGTATAATATAAGGATTTCTTGTAGATGCGTATTCAGTTATATAGTATAAATTTAACAGATCATTAAGCC
>JAEZFR010000295.1 GCA_023417285.1 Bacillota bacterium | reverse complement strand
ACTCATAACAATTCTTGATATCTCATTATAATCAATATCGCAGCCTTCAAATGCAACCTTTTCCAAATACATTATTACGTCATCAAACACTTTACTACTATTCATAATTTCCTCCGTCATTAGATATTCTATCTAATTTATAGGCGGTCTGCTTTACATCATATGTACAAGTTTTGTTAAGTACTGTTTTAGATTTTATTCGTGTAAATCCCACCATGGACGCTCCATTGTGAATATCATTTACTTTGGATTACCCGTTTTATTATGTTCTAACAGAATACAATTCTCAAACTGTTTACTACCATCGTCTTTATCCCAATTTTTTTGTATAAACAAAGCAAAGTCTTCTAACGAAACTTCTTTCCATTTGCTTGTCCAGCCATGATTACCCTCCATGTATGATACAGTAGCATTGCTAATCACAACAGCATTGCAATAAGCCCCTGGATCAGAAATCTGTGGATGAAAATAATCAAAGAATGATAGTACATATTCTTTATTAATTATGTTTAGCAGATCAAGAATCTTTTCAATAGGAGGAATTGATGCATATTTAATTATTTTTTTCATGCCGTTAATGCCATCTCTTTTATGACTTTTTACTTCAAAACCTAAATCTTTAATGCTGTTAATCAACTTATCATCACTTTGTAAGAGCATTTTACAACCTCCCCTTTATCAGCAGATAACAACAATATACATCCTCTATAGTATATCACCAATATTATTACGGAAATAGATCATGGGTTTTAGGCTGTCCCCATAGTTTTCGCTAACAAATACCACCACCATTTGATGTTGCGGTATCACAATAATATATTGACCGAATAAACCCAGAGCAAAATAGTAATGTACCTCTTCATTTTCTTTGGTTTTTAGGGATGATGTCCACCAATGATAACCGTAAGATCCTATATCTATATAAGTTAGAAAACGGGGCTTTGTTGATTCTTCTATCCAGTTTTCAGGAATTATAGATCTATTGTTCAGTTTGCCATTATGTAAGTATAAGCCTCCAAGTTTCAACATGTCCGCAGCTTTCATTTTAAGCCCGTTTGCCCCCAAGCTTATTCCCTGTTTTTCATGCCATATATAATCATTTATGCCTAAGGGAGTGAACAAATTAGCACTAGCATATTCACTCAATTTCATACCAGAAACAGTCTGGATAATATAACTGAGCAAATTAGAACAGCCCGAATTATAGTTCATCTTCGTTCCAACTTCTTCTGACAAATCTCTTTCAAGAACAAATCTAACGATATCCTTGCTATATTCCATAGGTGAACCACAGTTCCATTCACCAAATTCAGGCCAATTAAATCCAGGTGTCATAGTTAATAAGTGCCGAATAGTGATGTTTCTCTTAACATCGTCAAAACATTTTGAGTAGGCACTTAAATAATCAATGATATGCATATCAATATCTGATATTAAACCATCTCTTAAACATATACCCATCAACATAGATACAACACTTTTGGTGCATGAATGTATGGGGTGCAGATTGGCTTCTGCTTTTCTATTTCTATAATAATCAAATATGATATTGTCGTTTTGCTATTGGAAATGTTTCATCATCCATATACTGTATTACCTATTTGTGCTATTTCTAACGTAATATTCTTCAATTCACTAACAGCTTCTTTTATATTTTTGATATTATTCTTAGCTACAAAAACTATTCATACCTCCAGTTAATTACTACCTCTATACTTTAAACTGTACGTATTCAACAATTGTCCCATCTAAATGTCTTACTGTAAAATTAAAACCTGTAGGAACTTCCTTAATGTCTCTAATAATCTTAGCCCCACTTTTTAATAAATTATCTCTAAACTCAATAATTGAATCTACTAAAAATGTAGCTTTCGTATCTATAAAAGGCTTTAATGCCTCATCAGAACCGCATAATAGTAATATAGTTCCCACTTGTGCCAATTCCAGATTAGTCTCAGTATATTTAAACCTTGATTTACATTTCTCATTAAGAAGCTTCTCATAAAACTCAATTGCACTATCCAAATCATTCACATAAAATCGAGTTAAGATTAGACTTACTTTCATATTATCGCTCCTTTAATTATTTCACTCTTTTAGATACATATTTTTAATAAACAGCAACTCCGTTTGGAGTATAGTATAAATCCTGACCGTTTTTACTCTGTGTTACCCACAGCAATCCACCTGCAGAGCCGTTCATTATTAGTGCTTGTTCAGAATTTATCGTTCCTATTGTATCTCCAAATGAATCGAATACAGAAATCTTATAATCGGTATTTTGCACTGCATATAATCCACCACCAAGCACAAATACATTGTTGTTAAATCGAAATTCCTCTTTTCTAATAATACGTGCGGAATGTACTCCATCACAAAATATAATATCATAGGCTCGTGGATTATCAGAAACCCATCCGATATACAAATTATCTCCAACGTAGATCAGAGCATTAGCATAAGATTTAGACAACGCAGAACCATTTGCATTAACAATACGATACCATCCTGATTTACTCTCAACTCGCGCTTTGTTCGGTTGTGTTTGAGTGTTGTCTGTGCCAGTGACATCTTGCAAAGTCTTGTTTTTGTCAATAACAATTCCAACTTCATCTACACTGTGTTGCTGCAGTGTGGAATCAATCCAGCCTTTCACATTACGTTTATAGTGGTCACCAAATCCAAATATAGGGTAATAGTCAAGTTTATTTCTTAACGTATTTGCCTCCGCATGTCCGTTTGCATAGTAAAGCCTCAACACAGTAAGAATTGCTTGCTCACGGGTGTATTCTCCATCTGGATCAAACATATTCCCATCTTTTCCAGTCATGACATTGTGTCGGTAACACCAGTTTATGTAATCACGAGCCCAGCTCCTAATTTTAATGCCGTCTGCCCAGTTATGAGGTAGCCAAAATGACGCAACACCGCGCATAGCTGTAGAGCTTTGTGTGTCTTCAAGAGTAACATAATTTGCAAAGGTTTGACAGGCATTATGTAATATTTTCGCTGCCTGCTGCCTTGTCAAAAGACCGTTTGGCATAAAGCAATTGTTGCCAGTACCATCCACTATACCCAATGCTGCACATATAAGTACCTTCTTGTCGTTACAATCACTAAATTGAACGGTAGAAATATCTAACTTATCAATTTGCTGTGCAGAAACCGTAGACATGCCAGCTTTGTCCCAAACCGACCATAGCTGCATGATTAGCTCAACAAATTCAGCACGCGTAATAGGCTGAGTATAATTATATTTTATAGAGTTAGGAACTAACCCCAATTTAATGGCAGTGTTCACCTCTTTAACAGCCCATGAGGATGGTACATTTGACTTGGCCATCACAACACCAGTATTACTAATTAATAGAACAAAAATCAACAAAAAACATAGTCGCTTCACCTTGATGTCTCCTTCAATATATCCTTATTTACAAAGCACTCACAAATATGATCATTAACCATACCTATTGCTTGCATGAAAGCATATATTATTGTTGTTCCAACAAACTTAAAGCCCATTTTCTTTAAGTCTTTGCTTATCTTATCAGAAAGTGGTGTGTTTGCCGGCAAACCTTCATGTTTTTCCCAGTGATTTATAATAGGCTTATAATTTACATATCCCCATATAAATTTGTCAAAACTACCGTACTCATCAATAATACGTAAAAATGCCTTAGCATTGGTTACCGCAGATGCAATTTTCAGGCGATTTCTTATTATCCCTTCATTTGCCATAAGCTCCTGGATTTTTGTATCGCAATAAAGGGCTACCTTATTAGGGTCAAACCCATCAAAAGCTACTCTAAACGCTTCTCTTTTATTCAGTATGGTAACCCATGTAAGCCCCGCCTGCATACCTTCTAAAATAAGCATTTCAAACAGTTTCTTATCATCGTGTACAGGCCGTCCCCATTCATTATCATGATAGTCTATGTATATAGGGTTATTCCCTGCCCAGGAGCATCTTATTATTTCATTCAATAGCTTGTCCTCCAAATTAAATTCCGATATAACTCTTTACAAACATCATTTATTAAGCTCACAACCTAATCAACTATAAACAATTTAGCCCCTTTTTCAGTGTATGAACGATGAGGATTAATATCGTCCGCTACTTGATAGCTTGTCCCTGGGGTAAGTATAAATTTTCTTCCATCTTCTAGTTCTGTAACTAATTCGCCCTCTAAAACAAGCAGGACATGCCCACGACTACACCAATGATCTGCTAAATACCCTGGCGTATATTCAACCATCCTAACTCTTATATTACCGATCTCCAAAGTTCTCCACAGGGCTTCTCCTGTAACTCCCGAATGTCTTGTAGGATTAATCTTGCTCCAATCTACTGTGCAAAAAGGTACATCTTGTATATTCATATCCTTCTACTCCTAACTTTTGTTATTTTTTCATTAATGTAAAATGTTCAAAACTTAATACATTTTTAATACTTGCTACAATTTATCTTTCCATTATAAAATGTGCTACCTTTACATTGCCTTCCTTATATGTACCATCTATTACAAATCCACACTTCTGCGTATAGAAATGTATGTTTTGCTCTTTGTCTACAGGTGTTATCAATGAAATTTTTGTCCAGTCTGCATAATAATCCAGCATGTATTTAATTGCTTGAGTACCAATCCCTTTACCTTGATATTTGGGAATCACACACAGACAACCGAGATAATACTCTCCTTGCCCCTTATTTTCAACAGAAATAACTCCAACAGGGTTATCATCATAATGTATAATAAGCTTTGGAGATTTCTCAATAGACGCTTCCATACTATCTCTTGTCCTGCCATAAGCAGGACATTCTCCGTATCTAATATAATCATCATAGAATGAGGCATTATAGATCTCTATTAACAAATCTGCATCTTCTTTTTTCGCTTTAGTATAATTTAAACTCATACAAACTATTCCTCCTTAGA
>JAEZFR010000274.1 GCA_023417285.1 Bacillota bacterium | reverse complement strand
TTTTTATTATGCGCCCGTAGCTCAGTAGGATAGAGCGTCGGTTTCCTAAACCGCAGGTCGCACGTTCGAATCGTGTCGGGCGTACCAGAAGAGCTTACAATCTAAGTGGTTGTAAGCTCTTCTTTTTGTTTTGATTGGAAATTTTATTTAATGTTGTTGACTGGTTGGGCAACACAAAACTAATAAAATTTATTCGATAGCCGTTAGTTAGAGATAATACTCTCATATTCTCAACCTGTAGTTGAGTCCCTATCTTAAAGTCGGTATATATATTTCAAATGAATATTATATAATGTTTATATCAAAAAACTGAAACGAGGTTATAATGCTAAATTTAAATATAGTCGGTGCACAAATTGCCAGGCTACGAAAAATTAATGGTTATACACAAGACAGGCTTGCTTTGCTGTTGCATGTTAGTCCACAAGCTGTATCAAAATGGGAAAATGGACATGCTCTTCCAGAAACTTCTTTGCTACCTGTTCTGTCGGACATATTTAAATGCACAATAGACCAAATATTAATACCAGCCTATACAACTGACGAAAGTTTAGTAAATGAACGCAATAATGAGATTGAATTACAAGCTGAGGAGATAGCAAAAAGAATAATTAGGAATATGGAGGAAATGAACATGGATAAAAATAATATTGGCTTGCAGAATGAAGAAATAATTGACATTCTGACAAAGTTAAACCCTTCGTTATACTCTAATAATATAAAAGTTAAGCGTTCAAAGCCAAAAAAGACAGATAGGTCTATTAATACTTCCATAACCGTCACAACGGATAGTAATGTATATAACCTGATTGAGAAGGTACTATTTAATAATAAAAAAGAGTTTCGAAATGCGAGTTTATTGCGTGGATATAATTTACCGATACCACAAATATATTATTTGGATTCAAATAAAGGCATCATGTTAGTTGAAGATTTAAGCGCTGGGTTTATTCAAGGGTATGACTTCGATGAAGAAACGGAAAATGGCAAATTTATACGTTCTAATTATGCATCATACCTTGAAGCAACTGCACAATTTCATTCGACATTTTGGGAAAACGAAAATGCTTTTAGTAAGATTGGGCTTCCGTGGCATTTGGATAATTTTCAAATACATATTAAGGGCATAGAAAAAGATTACATAAAATATAAAGCTGAATATAAGGATAAAGTGCATCAATTTGATTTGCAATGTCTTGATAATGCCTTGTCCTACCTCAAGGACACTTACATTAATGTTATTAATGGCAGATTCCATACGGGAAAAAATATAACAATTATTCATGGCGATTTACACCCCGGCAATACTTTTATATCACCTTTAGATAAGACTGTAAAATTTATCGACTTTGAAGCTGTAAGAATGGGGCTGTGTACAGATGACTTGGCAATGCTTGTTGCCTATCATATTGCCCCCGATAAAAAAGACGCATTGTCTTTATTAAACCAATATTATAATAACTTATCAAAAAAAGTGAACGGTTATAGTCAGGATGATTTTATAAACGATTATATTACTTCTATCATTGAAAACATGTTCTTCTCTATTCATTTGATAAATCAAGGCATTCCGGCTTTTAACATTAGAGATGCTTCACTAATTGCCTATAAGACATTTATTTTGGGGAATATCTCTAACAATGAATAGGAACCATTAATTTGTGAGGATGAAAAATCGCAAAATAAGAAGCTCCTAAATTGGAAACAACAAGAATGAAATAATGTTTTATTCTTGTTGTAAGGCATAAGAGACGATATTCGGGCATATTTCTGCCAGCAATTTAGTCTGAGCCAATAACATAGCAATATTTACAGCCATGTAAGCATTTCATCCCATTGACACTTTTTGAATATACTCCTATTTCCCTGCTGTAGGTACATCCACAAGCCTCCCTTTGACCACTATCTTTTGATTTTTTCACTTTACCGCCAAAAAGCTTTTCAAGTAGCTCGCCATCAATACAATGACCTCTATTAATTCCTTTAACCTTTTCTAAAATAGGACTGGCGCAAGAATATAACGAAAAACCATATTTGTGTGCAATCTCAACCATCTGTGTGAAAAAAGAAATTTGCTTGTCTTCATCAAAATTGATAATATCAAGTCCACTTCTTCCTATTTTGTTCTTCACATGACCATACATTGAAAGGTATGACGTTGTAAGACGGCAATTTTCCATACCAAGAATTTTTAAGTCCCTGCATAACAGTTCAAAAGCAGTTATCCTTGCTTTTTCGGGCATATAAGGTGTAGGATTTACCTCGCCTTTTGTAGATATTACTACAGGGTCAAATCTTATATTAAACTGTTCAAGCTTAAATTTTTCTAATAAGCCTTCTAAAATACTTACTGTTTCTTTATATTCAGGGACATTCGGTTCAAGGAATTTGGAATAGTTATTAATAGTATACTGGAAATAGATGTTGTAATCCTCAAGATGCCTTGGATTTTCCAAAACATTTTTAAAATTTTTGCTCCACAACACAATTGAATGGACATTTTCAGGTTTTAAATCCACGTTATATATTTTATTAGGAAACATCGGGTTCGGGATTTCAACGAATCCTTTAACCAGTGCCTCCTGTAACCAATCATAAAAAAACGATGGCATATCAGTTCTTCTGGAAGCAGAAATTATTGTTTTAGTTCTACTCTTATTATATTGCAATTCCATTTTTTCTCCGAATAAATTTATCTGTTTTGACATCAAAAGGTATCCTCCCCTCAGTAAAAAAGTTCACTTCTCTAAAAGTTCATTTTCTCCATACTACCACATTCTAACCTGAAAGCTTGTGCCACTTGGGTTATAGGCTTTATGTATTTCACAGCTTTATCTTGCAAATATATACATTATATAATAAAATACCCTTTGTCTAACACACATTTAGGAGGATAAAATATATGAATTCAAGGAAATTCTTTTCTGCACT
>JAEZFR010000148.1 GCA_023417285.1 Bacillota bacterium | reverse complement strand
CATATGGAAAATTCTTGATATACACCTTTACATGTCTGCCTGTTCCTTTTTCCACAATGCTTACATAATCTGATTTTAGTTCTGATAATATAAAGCTTCCATTTTCAAATAATACTTTAGACAACTCAATTGTATCTTTATTTTCAAAAGCTATTCTTATTTCTCCACTTAAAAGGCCCTCTTCATTACACACAAGTTCAAAAGGTGTTTCTTTTTTCTCAAATACCAGACTATAGTTTTCAATAGGATTAGTATTATCAAACGGACATAAAAAACCTGTATGGTATCCAATATTGAAGAGCATCTCATAATTATTACAATTTTCAACACTGAATGAATAATGAAGCTTATTATTCTCTAGCTTGTATTCTGTATATAGCTTAAATTCAAATGGGTAACGTGCGAAGGTTTGCTCATTGCTACTAAATACAAAAACGATGGAACTATCGGTTGTGCTTAAGACCTCATGTTCATAATCCCTTGCAAAACCATGAATAGTGCCTTCGTACACCTTACCATCAACCTTATATTTATCGTCTTTTACTCGACCGCAATTGGGAAAGAGTATTGGGGAGCGCCTTGACCAAACAGTCTTGTCACCCTGCCACAAGTGCTCTATCTCACTTTTTTTGTTTATAATAGACCAGAGTTCAGCCCCCATGCTATTAATTTCTACTTTTAGAAGCTGGTTTTCTATTTGATACTTCAACTCTGTACCCCCCTTTATACTTCCTGCTTATGTAAACCTATTTCCCCGAATGAAATATTATACACATAATAAGTGCTCTAAAACAAAAATTGCTAATGCCTTAGGATGTGATGCTTTTGATACATTAGATAAACTGTCGTATGAGCAAATAAACAAGTAGTAGATTGAAAATTATGGTTATTCCTTTCTCACTCACCTTGCTGTTGAGAAAAGTTCCAACTTTTGCACCAATTATTGCGCCCGGTATCATAAAAAGTGCCAGGGAAAGATCGTTATTACCTGTAGCAACATTTGATAATACACTGATAAGCGCAGTAACTAGTGTTACATAGCTTGAAGTTGCAGAGGCGACTTTTTGTGTTAGGGCAAAGAATACTAACAGTACAGGAATTGTAATCGGACCTCCACCTATTCCAAAAAGCCCTGACAATATACCAATAAATAAACCAAAACCCACCTTGGCTACTTTCCCTAAGTTCATATTAGGAAGCTTACTCTTTACCATCATCAGCACTAGCAGTAAAATTATTAAAAGGCTGAATAAAATTTTAAACAGCTCAGGTGATACTCTACTGTTTAAGTACACCCCGATATATGAACCAGGAATACTGCCAATAATAATTACAAGTGCTGTTTTTATGTCTCCTTGCTTTCTTTTCATATAAGTATGGGAGGATAAGGCAGCCATAATAAAAACTGTTAATGAAGAACTTACAGAAGCCAATTCCTTTGATATTCCCACAGAAATTAGCGTTGGTACAATAATTACTCCGCCACCAATTCCAAGCATACTGCCTATTGAGCTCGATATTAATGAAATAATAAAATATAACAAATTATCCTCCTATACCTAAAGAAAAAATCAACAGCTTAATCTCTTCTTTATTCCCTTTATTTCTTCTATGAGCTGTTCTCTGCTTGGAGGAAAACCGTTCATTACATAAAATCTTGTTGTCGCATTTGAAACAGCTAATCTTTCGTTTACGTTAAGTTTCCCCAGACAGGTAGCTATATAACCGCCGTTAAAGGTATCCCCTGCCCCTGTAGTAATAACAGGATTTTCACAATAATCCTGAATAGATATTCCAATTCCCTCTGACGCAGATGCAGCAACAGCATAATGTTGAGTATGAATTACTATCTCATCCAAATTTATTTTTTCTCTGATTGAGAAAGCTGTTGCTCCCACAGCCTCAATATCCTCTGAAATAATCTGATCATAGTATGAGAATAATAAGGCAGCCTCATGCTCATTGAGACTTAAAGTCATTGGTATCTTATTGTTTAATTCTCCTAATACCTTAAAGGTTTGATATAGTGCATCAACACTTCTCTTTTTTATATTTGCAAAATCAAAAAACATTCTCTTTGGACACTTTTCCTTAAAGAAACTATTATTGATTTCAGTAATGAATTCATCAAACTTAGGCATATTTGACCAATAACCTAAAGAAACAATATCAGCTCCCCTAAATATTTCTCTTAATACTTTGTGTCCTAATGAATTTACTAAATCGCTCCATTGGAATGATAATAGATCCTGCAAGTTTGGCATCATTATTTTACCATCTGTGAATTCAAGTATGTTGCTTATAACTGGATCTCCGACTGATAAAACAGTGCATTTCTCAAAAAACTCGTCAAATATTGGGTCAATTCTATCCTTGCCATACATCGCAAGCATTACGGGATTCAGGTCAAGATTACACAGAGCTCTCCCTGTATTTGCAGTAAAGCCTCCACAACTTCGGCGCTTACTTATTAATTCATTTGCCATGCCTCCATTGCCACGGTTAACTATCAGTTCTCCAAACTCTTTCATCTTATCCATCAGGATGTATTCGCTACTGCTCAATCTAGTTTCAACTACCTGCCATACCTGATCGATAAAGCCATCTATTCCTAATACAATCTTTCCTTGCACATTTTCTGTATAATTAACTACTTTATCAATATCTAGCTCATTCCAAGTACTTTTCTTCATTATTTTAGCCACCCCTTATGACTTTTGCATTATAAATATTATTACTACTATTTTTGATGGCAAAAATCTATTCCATAATTGCCCTGTTCGCTATCCTTCATACAAAGATGAACAGCAGCTGTTTTAAATGCTCGTGGCAATGCAAGAATATTTGGATTAGGACCAACATATTTTTTCTTTGCGTCCTCGAGAGCTTCTTCAAAGGTTGCTCTTGTCTTAAGTCCCATACTCCTTGCATATCCAGGTTCTTGTGCTCCTACGATGTAGATAGCAGAAGTATTCATCTCTGCTATGTGTCCGCAGCTAATCATTGAGAATGCATGGAATGGATGGAAGCCATATGCAAAGCGGTATTTTCTGATATACTCTTCTTTTGTTGCAAAATATTGACCATACTGATCTAAATCAGGAAGTACTTGATTATAATCCTTTTGGAACAATTCATAAACCTCACGGTATCCTGGGAACTCCTCATCATGGAAGTAACCATTACAAGTTGAGGAACAAATAATAACACAATTATCCTTGAGTACTCTCTTATGTCTAATAATTTGTGCTGAAAGTGCCTGCATCATAAAGATAGGGTTTGTACCCATACCATTTCCATAATGGAAAAATTGAGGCATTCCAAATACCATAACATCATATTTTTTCTCAGCCCAATGAACATAGGTACGCTTATCTGCTGTCTTCCATGAAATTGGCTGCATTTCTTTTGCATATCCACTGTTAATCTCTATTTGTCTTGATTTTGTATCTAAAACTGCATCGCACACAAAAAACTTCTTACCCATACATTCTTCCATGTGCTGACCAATTTCATCAAATTTAGTTCTCATCATAGATTTTCCGTTAACTGGGGTAAAATCTTTGCGGTGCATAACCTCTGGAACATGGTGTGAGGATATTGACTTCCAGTGTGTGATACCTGTTGAACAATGCTTGTATCCACCTGAATATCCACCATAAGGATTACCCTGTGTGTGTCCTATCAGAATTGCAACATCGGCATCGTAAACGTATTTGTTCATGAGAACTGGGTCTCCGCGCTTTGTGGTTCCAAGGTCAACAAGATGCTCATAGTCTTCACTATCATGGTTCATTATTTGGTGAGAATACCAGAATTCATTGAATATTTCCTCACCTAATATACTTAATATCTCTTGTTTTGTATTCTTTCTATGTAGTCCATTTGAGCATATTAGTAAAATATCCTCTTTCTCTACACCAGCTTTGTATAACTCTTCAAGAACAATTTTGATAGATACCTTACGATGTGAAGTAGGCTGTTCTCCACCTTTAACCCTGTCTGGGAATATTATGACAACCTTTGAGCCCTTTTTAGCAAGCTTTGATAAAGGCTCCATACCTATAGGGTTTAATATAGACTCCCTTGTTGCCTTATACACATCTTCTATATAAGGCGGATCTGGAACTGTTTCCCCTGGAATAAACACATCAGTATTATCCGGTAGATTAGCTTCCATTGTACCCTGTCCATACTCAAACGATAGCTTCATACAAATTACCTCCTAATTAATTAATTTTAATATTTCATATAGGTCTTAATAATTTCAAAATATTCATCTGGATAAAATCCAATTTCACCGCTAAATCTTGTAAGTGCAATCAAACCACCATCAATCTCAGGTATGGAGGCAAGCATATTTGCATTATCTGATTTCAGCCCACCACCATAAACTACTGGAAGTCCATCGGTTTCTTCTTTTACAAAACGCGCAATCATTTGGATATATTCTTTTGATGGAGGCGTTTTGCCTGGCCCAATTGCCCAAACAGGCTCATATGCTATAGCAACCTTAGTTAAATCAACACCTTGAAGTCCTATATTCAACTGATTTCTCAAAACAAGCTGCCAATCTGCTCCCTCATCTGCTTCCCCAATACAGTATAAAACCTTTAATCCTGCATCAATTGCACATTTGACCTCTTTGTTAAGCAAACGATTGACTGCATCTGTATCCGCAACTCCACCCTCTATCATAATACCTAACTTGTCTCTTCTCTCTTCACAATGTCCTATAATGGTGAACTGACATCCCATTGACTTTGCAGCATTAGCTGTACGGTTTGTTGTAAATGCCCCAAAATTACCACCTATAGCTGTATCCTCTCTGAATACACCTTGGCACCCAATCTGAATAGGGCTGTTTTCTGTTTTTGCTCTAACGGCTTCAATCAGATGTGCTTCCGGAAAAAATATTGCAAACTTGCAATCGTTATTATCATATTTCTTTAATTTTTCCTGTGTATTTTCTATAATGTATTTACCCCATTGTTCAATTGGTGCAATTCCATTAACACCGCCTAAATCCCTTGGAATATCAAATCTTTTTAGATTTACAAATATGTATTTCAGATGAACCCCCTACCCTTCGAATGTATATTATTTTAGTATTTCTTATATTTCTTAATTACATTATGTAAATATAGTAGCATACATTTTTCACAGTTTTGCATACATTTTACCCAAACGTTTGCTTAGATATTAGTAGCTATGCTAAAATGAAACTACTATAATTATAAGAGCTTAATATTATTGCATTATGCTAATTCAATCGTTTGTTTATTTCATTTGTGCTGTGAGTCATCAAGCGTTGGAGTAAATTATTATCAAGGTTGTAGTAGTTCATTAAGCAAGTTTTTGCTGTAAATTATTATCAAGGTTGTAGTAGTTCATTAAGCAA
>JAEZFR010000129.1 GCA_023417285.1 Bacillota bacterium | reverse complement strand
GTTTTAACCCTTCTGCAGTTATCTTGAATGCATGATTAATTGGTTCTACGTGAGTTAATCCATCAATAATTATTCGGAAATTTTTACTTTCCTGTTTCACTAGCCCTAATTTTGCCAACCAACCCGCTATCATTCTAGCATACTTGTCAGATGACCCTTCCCAGTCTTGTCTAATACTGTTCTTTTCGCTTGCCAAATCACATTCAGCAAGTGTTTGAATTAAAATATTCAAAGGTAGCGAAGTAAAGCCAGACTCTCCGTTAAATCCCAGTTGTTTCCCAATATCGAACTTAGTGAGGTGTTCTCCTGTGGACAGCAAATCCAGTACTCTTACAGCAGGTGGATATGACAGCATGGCATCAATTAATATGTTTAATTCTCCCTCACTATCATCTTCTGACCGAGAAAAATCAAATCCTAATTGCGTAATGCGAAAAGCATCTTCTTCATAAATATAATCAATGAATCCCAACGCATGCGCCCATCTTACAAAACCATCAGAGGTCCAATCATCTGTAAATTCTTTTTTTTGTCCTAATAAGGCAGCTTGTATAATACCGTTACATCTCGCAGAACTTCTTGGAATAAATGAAGAACCTACTAAATACCTATACTTTATTTTTAAAGGGATTTGATTTAAAACCTGAATAAAAACATCTCTTCCATCACGTTTTTCAACTAAACGAGGTATTCTATCTTCTTTTACAAACTTATGGGCAGGTGATGTATGGTCAAATACTTGTACTGTCTTTTTTAATTTTTTAAAATCCCCAGGATTTTGAACCCAACCAAACGTTCTGATGGTAATGTCAGATATTCTTAAAGATTCCATTTTCTCCTCCAATCTTGCAATGCCATTATTGTATCATAATTGCGCAAAAAGGATTATATTATTGTCAGAAGTTAGTAATTAAAACCTCCTCACTTTCTCCCCTTGAAGTGTTATGGCTAGAATTTGAATAGCTATAATTAAGTTTATGAATCTTATAATTCTTTGACCAATCAATTAAGATATCATTTTTATTCCCTTTGTGGTTCAAAACATTAGATAATGCAAATCTTATACCTTTTTTATCTAACATTTCTAATAAACACAATAGCTTTTTTTCTTGAGATATATTCCAATCCTTAAATCCTCTATTCCCATCATTATAAGCACCTGTAGTAATTAAATATGGGGGATCACAATATATTAAATCAGATTTATTAAAACTACCAAAATCAAATTTTTCAAAATCATAGCACGAAAAATCAATGTTTCTAGATTTAATTTCATTTATAAATCTTATGAGTTTCTTTTTAAGTTCGTCTGAAAATTGGCTCCTATTCCTGCCAAATGGATTATTATACTCATGGTTATTATTAAATCTAAATTGATAATTAAAAGAAAAACATATTAAAGTATACAAGTCCAGTGGATCCTTTGAGCTATTATAATATGCTCTAAACTTTAAAAAGCCCTCCTCATTAGTTTTTGATAATCCAAATTCCTCTATTCTTGACTCAATGTGATTTATAATTTGTTTTGTATCTTGTTCCTTAAATGACTTTAGAATATCAATTACATAATTGTTTATATCGTTGGCATAAATCTTATTTGCATTTATATTTATTCCAACATTTAATCCCCCAGCAAATAAATCAACAAAATTATTTATATCAGTAGGAAATAACGGCAGTATTTGCTTTAATAATTTATGTTTCCCCCCAATATAATTTAATGGGCTTTTCACATATGACCCACCCTTGTAATTACTCACTGTTGTTATTTTATTATTTTTTGCTGCCCTTTTGGGTAGTATATCTTTTTGAATATAAATAATATACTCTTCTAGGTTATCTGTCATTTGTTTGTGTTTGCTCTTATACTTTCGGTATGGTATTTTGTACAATTTATACGTATGTGGCACTCCGTGTTTACATACAATGTTTTTAATTTCTGATTCGCTTAAAATTCCGTCTGAGCTATAGCTTATGACTATATGCCTAAATTTAGCTTTACAAATAATATCTTCAAATACTGCAGCCACTTCATTTTTGATGCAATATTTAGACCTAGTATCCTCATACGGCCTTAATCCTGTCTTACCATATATTTCAGGATAATCATATTTAGCAATCGTTTCTAGCAAATGATAATTTGATATATACTGCCGACTATTATATGGTGTATCAATATAGAGTAAATCCCCTCTTACTTTAGTAATAAGCTCATTTGCATCTAAATTATAGCATTTATTTTTTCTATTATTATCAATAACATCAATGTTTCGAAGTTTTAAATCACCGAGTGCTCGCTTATCCCAATTTTTTAGGTATGCTCCATAAGTGCCTGATATATTTGATATGTATGGAACAGCCTCTATAAGCGTTGCTAACAAATATACAAACTCACTTTCATTTATTAACTTCTTGTCGTGCCACTCATTGATTGTCTGCCTAATATAATCTATTCTAGCTGCATTATCAACAGTGAAATACATTCTTTCACATTTCTTGTACGGGGAGTAATTATGGGTTATAAAATAATTATCTTTAATAGAAAATGGTTCGGTTTCTAAAAATAATAATGGGTCAGCAATTCCAATTCTCTTTAAATTTGAAAACTCTGGAATTCTATTGTTTTCAATTTTTGATTTTTGCAAAATATAAGAAAAATATAGGTTATCATTTGATATTATTTTATAATCTTTTTTAAAAAACTCTCCTACCACTCCTGTGCCTGAGAACAAATCCAGAAATATTTCTATATCCTCTTTTACATTCTCTTGTATTACATCTTCTATATTATTAAGTAAGTTGATTTTGCTACCAATGTATCTCATATATCGCCCTCACATCCTATAACATCCTTCTAGCCTAGTATACTATTAAAGTACACACTTTGCAATACTTAAAGGTTAAGTAAGATATACAGCTTAAAAAATACATAAAAAAAATAAGAGCCTTCATAAATGATATGCACCTCCAAATATCAGATTAATTTATCTAACATTTGGAGGTGCATATCAAAATAACTCTTATAGTATTGTACCCTTATTAATAAGGGCTTATACTTAGCAATCTTATTCAATCAGCTTACCTTTCTTAAAAAAACGCTGATAAATAAGACTAATAATCATACTGATTGATATTATTGGAACGAGCGCTGCAACTGATGAAAATCCAATGTTTCGGCTACTAGCTAACATCAAACCAAGATCATCGGCAAATGGGTTATCGTTAATTAGATAAGTCCATGTTGATGAAGGCCCTTTAATATCATTTATGCCAATATCAATCCCTTCCTCAGAAATCTTGATGTTTCTGAAAGCATTGGTTATACTGGATTCGATTTGTTCTTTTAGTTCCTCGAACAATTGAACTACATTGGACAGATAAGTTTCTAATGGATTTTGCCCGCCGATAATCACAAGATGAATACCTTCACGTAAATAAGCAATTTGATCCAGATAATCAGCCCAACATTGATCTATACAATGAAGGGTTAAATTTTTCAACAATTCACTTAGTTTATTTACACCTATTTTGGTTTTTATAAAAGAGTATAAATCCGGCTCAATTAATTGAAAAAGATCATGGTCTGTTTTACCAAATAATACACTTTTTCTATTATTGAATATATACATTCTCTGTATTTCGATAATGTTAGAATATTTCCATAGTGTTGTTCTGATATCTATATTTTGTCCCTCTATTACGCGCTGTACCTGTGCAACGCCTTGCAGTACTCTAGGCGTATTTATCGGGCCACTTTGTTTAGCGGGAAAATGCTTCTTAGGAATTAATCTTTCGATACCATACTTTTTAAAAATATCATCTTCCAAGCTTATATAAAAACGTGATGAACCCGGATCTCCTTGTCTCCCTGCACGTCCTCGAAGTTGATTGTCAATTCTGACACTTTCATGCCTGTTTGTGCCAATTACATATAGTCCCCCTAAAGTAATTACTTGTTCTCTATCTTGTTGAATTGATCCACCTAATTTGATGTCTGTCCCACGTCCAGCCATATTTGTCGAAACAGTTACTGCACCTAAAGCACCTGCATTTGCAATTATCTGTGCCTCTAGTTCATCATTTTTTGCGTTGAGCACCTGACAGTGGACGCCGGACTCATTTAACATTGCTGCGATATATTCAGACTCAGTAATGCTACTGGTCCCAATTAATATTGGTCTCCCAGTTTCATTGATATTTCTAATCTCATTTAACAAAGCATCATATTTCGCTTCTTTATGTGAAAAAATCAAATCAGGATAATCCACTCTGATACAAGGCTGATTTGATGGTATAACAATAGTTTCCAGGTCATAAAGCCCCAAAAATTCAACATAAGAGCTTACGGCAGTACCAGTCATTCCAGATATTTTAGGATATAATTTTATAAAGCTTTGAATAGTAATGGAACTCATAATACGGCCTTTTGAATCTGAGTTCAAGCCTTCTTTTGCCTCTATAGCAGCTTGCAACCCATCTGGCCAATGTCTATTTTCGGCTATTCTGCCTGTAAATTCATCAATTAGTTCTATTTTTTCACCTTTAACAAGATAATCAACATCGCGTTTTAATAGGATCTCTGCATGTAAAGCACTATGGATTTCCGTCAGTAATTTGAAATTGTCTGCTTCATAAAGGTTACCGCAATGTAATATATCTTCAACATGTTTTATTCCTTTATCTGTAAGGTAAATGTTTCGAGAAGAATCATCTGTATTAAAATCCAAACCTACCTGCAACTGCCTAATTATATTAACTATATATTGGGGTGAATCTGTTTCTTCATTTATACTTGCTGCCAAAACAAGAGGTATTCTCGCTTCATCTATCATGATAGAATCTGCTTCATCAACAATTGCATAATTAAAAGGACGATGAACAAGCTCATTTACTTCATAACTAAGAGAATCTCTTAAATAATCGAATCCGGCTTCTTTTGCTGTTACATATGTTATGTCACAAGCATAAGCTTTTTTCCTCTCCTGTTTACCCATACCTTCCTGAACAAAACCCACTGATAGACCAAGGAACTCAAATATTGGCCCCATCCAGTTTGCATCCCTAAAGGCTAAATAATCATTAAACGTCAGAATATGTACACCATCCCCGGTTAGTGCGTTTAGATACGCTGGGAAAACAGCAGCCAATGTTTTCCCTTCACCTGTCTGCATCTCTATCAATTTACAATTATATAACTCAATACCAGCTATTATTTGCACATCAAAAGCGTTTATTTGCAATACTCTATAGATTACTTCATTTACAAGTGCGAATGCCTCTATAAGCAATTTATCCAAAGAATTACCGCTTCTAGCCCTGCAAATTAGTTCTTCAGAATAATTGCGAAGCATAGCATCCGTCTGATTTTTAAAGCTAATCATTTTAATTTTATTTAGAATTTCACTACATGGAATCAAATTTAAATAAACTGAATTATCTTTATGATTTATTATTTTTTTAAACACACAAAAACCCTCCTTAAAAAATAAAAAATATAACCGATTTGTAATCACACAGCATTAGATTCAAACACAAAAATGCATCATAAAATATCATTAATTATGATAAATTCTGATGTAAAAATCAGGTTACTTTTGATTATGAAATTCGGTAATGATGATTAAGAATTTTTTGAGAAAAGATTTTCAGGTTCTTTAAATATTTGATACATAACAAGAATCAATATACTAAAGAAAAAAATAATATCCAGTGAAATCGTTGAGTATTTTGAAATGCGTAAAGAAGCCAATCTTAAGGTAAGGTAAATTACAAAAAATATCATTGAGAAAGGATATAATTTGATAACAAATGTTTCCTTTGAAACCTGTGCACGAACAAAAATAGATTCACACGTATTTATTAATGCAATACCTATGGATTTAAAAGTAAAAAATAATATTTGAAATAATATATTTATAATAAATATTGCTAATTTCATTAACGCCCTCACATATCAAACCTTTTAATATAATGAATAACACCCATATCATAATGCTAAAATTTACCACTGTCAACTTATTATTCCAATGAACAATAATTATATCCAAGTTTTTGTCTGCACCCCCGATTTCACACCAAAACTAAATATATGTTAAAATAAACAAAAGTACAAAAAAATACAACCCTCAAAATCAGTTTCGTGAACTTTGGCTATATGCCTTTATATTCAACGCATTACAGATTATGAGAATTGTATTTTATCGTATTATTTTATATCTTTACTTACCAAAATATCTATCCAAAAGTCCCTTGAAGCCAGCACCGTGTCTTGCTTCTGCATGAACCTTTTATCGCATTTTAGCTCTATATCAGCGTTTCACTCGCCGTAATTCTGACATTCGCACGATTATCCCACCGATAAGATGCCTGTCAGAACTTGTGTTAGGCTGAGTTTTTCGGTGTGTGCGCCAGTGCCTAGCTGTGCGAAAGCGTTATCGCCCCAAGCCCTTATTGAACCGTCGGACTTTAAGGCTACTGTTGCAAGATATGGCTACCGCTCTACACCTGACATGACTACAACTGGCGATTGGTGCCACATCTGTCATGGTAACTAAAATAGAAAAGGCTCCATATCCTTAGATACAGAACCTTTAAAACAGCCGTTAATTACTTTGTTCTACAATCGCCTTAACCTCGTTTTCATCTCGTGCATATTGTACAACATTAAATATCATATAGTACATATCTTCTGGTCTTATGGATAATAGCTTTTCCTTTTCTAAAACTACTACTTCGTTGTCAATCGTCACAATACTATAGAATGGTTCGTAATTAAGTGCCATAATATTTGACATGGATTCCCATTCTTTAATTGTAACCTTCTCGTTATCAACTAAGAATTTTAATAACGAATACAAACCTCTTTGACAGAAATACAACTTAAAGCCAGAACATTCCTTGCTAATTAAATATTCATTAGTCTCCTTCCATATGCTCTCAATAGCTGCCTGTCTGCTAATCAAACTTTGTGTTGATAAGTCACCTGTATCCAGTGCTTTAGCAAGCTTATCCTCCCAATTTTCCGGTTTCCAATAAAGGCTCCTACTCATATGAACAATCCACTTTTCATGGGGAATATACTCACTATTTGCAATAAATAGAGCTTCTAATAGAGGAACAACTGCTTTATTAAGCATGTAATGACATTGTAAGGCGTCACCTCTGTGAATCCAAATATCAGCTGCAAGTCTAAAGTACCACCAAGCACTAAACAACAAGGCTTCCGCTTCCTTTACTTTAGGGGTACAGGATAGTTTATCTTTCATTAGCTGTTCTATTTTCCCTTCTGGGTCAAACAATATTTTTGAGTACGATAAATCCCACAATGAAGCACTATCCCAGATGCGTTTTTCTTCACTTTCAAAATCAACAATTTTTATATCGTATAGGTACCCTCCAAGTTTCGCAATACCGAGTGGTAAAGGTGTTTTTGTTTTATGCCAATTCTCAAAACACTTCTTCTCTAAGTAAATAACAATATCAATTTCAGACAGGTGGTCGGCATAACCACGGGATAATCCTCCATTAAGTGTAATACCAACAACTCCAACTATTAATTTAAGCTTTTCAATCTCTTTTTTTAATGCAGCAAGAAGATTTTCAATTATATTCTTACTATTTAAGTTAACATACGGTCTGTTCATAACCAAATAACCCCCATCATTCAAATTTATTGTAAAATACAACTTCATTAAAACTCTTTTTATTTGTTACATTTTCAATATTAGCAGGATAACCGAAAGCAATAATTTCAGAAGCAATATAAGGTTTAGGCAGATTTAGAAAATGTGTAAGTTTGTCAACATTAAAATAAGAAACCCATGTCGACCCCAAGCCATGTTCTAAAGAAGCTATAACCATATGCGTTCCAGGAATTTTTGTTTGATGTTCCTCCAGATTTAGTTTTGTATAAATCTCGTCGTCCATGTTTTCTATTGTTTTTGCAAGACATGGATAACGTACTTTTTGAATATCTCTACCACCACGTGATTTATCTACGATGTACGTACAGAGTACAACCAGAAAACTCGCTGATTTTATCCAGTTTTGGTTGTAAGCTATTTGAGATATTTCGTTAATCATTGTCCTATCTGTTATCAATCCAAATTTCCACGGTTGCTCGTTTCCACCAGATGGTGACAATCTCCCAGCTTCAAGAATGTAATTGATAACTTCTTCAGGTACATCTTTTCTTATGAAATTTCTTATACTTTTTCGTTTTTTTAGCAAATCCAACATCATATAACTCACCCTTTCAATATTTATGAAAAAAAATGTAATAGTTTGATTAATGCAAAATAAAAAAGCCGTAGATTTACTCTACGACTTTACTTTCTAAAAGAAAATAGTAAAAGCGTATGGAGAGTAAACGTAAAATCAAATCAATAAATTGGCAACGCAAAAAAGTCTATGAAAAACTGCTTCGCCAAAATATTAAATTATGATTTTATCTTTCTTCTCCAATGCACGCTTATGCTCTATGATTATCTCGCACTAAGCTTGACGGATGACATTCCACCTTTCATAATCAAACCATTACATGTATATATAGTATCACCATTGTCAATTAATGTAACCAATATTTATTGTTAATAAAAATGGATTTTTTCTTTTCTTACTTTATTTCTCTATGAATTTTATTATGTTTTAACTTTTTCTAAATACCTATTTATAGTTTTTAAAATAGTACTTTTTTCAGTTTTCTTAGCCGCACATAGGCGATATGCAGCCACGGCAACCTCCCATTCATCAATTTGCTTTATAGTTTTGCCTGATATCTTTAAATATTCTTTAATGTATATATTACTAAACCTATTTCGAATAAACGTAATTATAATCTTTGTAAAAATGGAAACATTCTCAGGAAGTTCCGCAGTTTTTAATGTTAATAGAGTTCTTGCCACATCTGCACATGCATTTCCATTACAACAATCTGCCCAATCAATAATGTAATCACCATTTTCATTGCTAAGAATGTTATCTGGATGAAAATCGCTATGACATAGGCAAGCACCGTCTGGCATATTGTCAATAAGTTTATATAACCTCTCTTTTTCATAATCGGTTAAATTAACTGCATATGAAATACGTTCCTTAAAGTATGGTTTTTGTTCTTTAACTCCATTTACATGATTTTTGTGAATCTCAAAATGCAGATGGGCTAACTTTTCAGCAAACTTTTTGTAAGAAGCCGGGTTTGCCTCCATCTGTCTCAAAATAGAAGTACCAACAATTTTTTCATATATAATAGCACGTTTGCCATCATATTCTAGTTTTTGAATAAACTTTGGGTATTCAAAAGAACAGCTTTGCAAGGCCTTTGTATTATTGATTTCTTGTTCTATAGCCATATCTGGTTCATAATCGTTAAATATTTTTATAATTGTTCCTTCTGTCCAATCAAAAACATCTGCAGTAGCACCACTTCCAATTAGGTCGCCTTTCATACTATTTGCCTCTCGTATTCTAGTCTTATTGATAACTTTATTTATGCTTTACTCGCTGAGATAACATCTCCATAGAAAATAAATTTAATTAACCTTTGCGTATTTGACATATATCAAAATATAATTTAACAATGCAAATCAAAATGTTGCACTTACAAATAATACTACATCTGTCATATTTCTGTGTCAAGTTTCAATGATTATCATATCTCACTTCTCCTCTTATCGTATTTTTTTCGTATTCCTCTTGTCATATTTTGGTTTATTATAGCGCAGGGAGATTATGGGTATTAACTACAGGTACCCTTGATTTAAAAAGCTAGTTTATATCTCATCGTTGTTAACTATAACCTGCATCTCTACATACTGTGTTTCAGTTTCAAACACATTATTTAACAAGTCAACCTGTATCATTAAAGATGGTTTTAGCTTATTCTGATTTATATACCTATAGAGTTTAGATAACTGTTCCTCGGCATTATGCTCATTATAACAAATACAAAGATATCTTCCTGCTTGAATTTCAGATAACCTGGACTTATTAGATTTTGAAATTACATTAACTCCATTATAAATCTCTGATGGATGAAATTCATTCTTATCGTTTGATGTACAGATAATGCCAGTTTCGTAATTATCTATAAGCATATCATCTTCAATAATCTTATGAAATTTTGAATATTCAATGAGTAAATCTTTCTTTTTTGTAAAATCATCAAACTTTCTTGAAATAATGTAACGAAGCGGTATATCCTTGAAAAAGATATCCTGTTGAGAAATTGATGAAACTGAGTTATTAATAGTGTTTTGAGTTGCATCAATTATTGAAATCATTTTCTGTAATTCTGCAATTTTAAGTGCAGCACTTTCTTTTTGATAATTCATAAAGTCCAATAATACTTTATTATCCTTCTTCTCAAGAATGACCTTCACATCTTTAGGGCTTATATCCATGGAGCGAGCTGCTTTAATTATATCCAAATAAATGAACTGTTCAAGTGAATAATATCTGAATCTTGTAGATGGATCTGTGTAATGAGGTTTTATCAAACCGATTTTTTCATAAAAGCGTAGAGCTTTAATGGTTACTCCCTTAATCTTAGAGATTTCTCCTATAGAAAATAAATTTTCATTCATAATATTGACTCTCCCCTTAGGGTATATAATACACTGAGAATGAATAAAAGTAAATCGGGGAGGAATTTGTTATGACAAAGAATCAAAAATCCAAGCTAAAAAATGCTTTGCAATTATTTAAGTGTGGAAACTTTAATGAATCTAAAAATATCTTTTCTGAAATTTTAATTGAATTACCTTATGATAAAAGCTCAATAATATATACTGGCTATATTGCTTTGTTAGAAAATAATTTAAATGCAGCTGAGAAGTATTTTCAAAAAGCACTCGAACTTATGCCGAGATCAAAAGTTATTAAATCTTTTCTAGCAGATGTGTATTTTAGGAAAGATGATTTTGAAAATGCATCAACTTTTATGAATTCAATCAATCGAATATCATGTGCAACTAAGCTGGAATATTTGAAAAATCTAAAGGTTTATAATACCTCTTCATCTGAAAGTAGAACTGAATTGAAATTTCTAAAAAAAGATCCTCTGCCCTTAATAAAAGTCAGCATCAATGGAGCATCTCCTGTTAACTTCATTATTGATACAGGCGGCGGTGAACTCATTATCGATACAACATATGCCAGAAGCCTTGCTCTTAAGGAATTCGGCAGGGAAAAGTCGAGTGCTTTTGGCGGCGGGAAAAAGGGATCCTTTATTCATTCTTGTGTTGATTATATTCAATTGGGTGATTTTCAAGTAAAGAATCTACCAGTAATTTTAATAGACACAAAAACGATTTCATCAGAGTTATATGGTGGTGATTTTAGAGTTGATGGTATATTGGGCACGGGTATCTTTTATCATTTTCTAACAACGATGGATTACATTAATGAAAAAGTTACATTCGAGATTGTGAGTAAGGATTCAGCAACACTATTGGAAGATGAGCTAAAAACCGAGGCTTTTCACCACATCCCGTTTTGGATGGCAAGTGACCATTTTATGCTTGCCAAGGGAAAAGTAAATAGTAGCAGTGAAATGTTATTTTTTATAGATACAGGACTTTCAGGAAACTCCTTTACTTGTCCAAAATCTACTATTAAAGAATGTGGTTTTGCTTTAAGAAAAAGTGAAACCTTCTATGGATCTGGTGGTGGTGGGAAAATGAAATCAATACCTTTTGATATTGAAAGTTTAAGTTTAGGTGGGGTTTATGAAAGAAATCAAAGTGGCCTTTTTGGACCTTTTCCACCATCAATTGAACATTGTTTTGGTTTCAGAATCGGCGGATTAATTTCTCACGGATTTTTTAGAAATCATAAGGTTATATTTGATTATACTAAAATGATGTTATATTTAAAGTGAAGAATCAGAGACAATATAATACTATTTTTTTATTAAAGTTTTAGGACGGAGTCATTAAGATATGAATGAAAATTATAAAAAGAATTTATTATTATTTTTGACCAGTCAGACTATTTCACTTTTTGGATCTTCACTGGTTCAATATGCAATTATATGGTATATTACATTAAAATCAGAATCAGGAATTATATTGACCATATCGATCATTTGCGGCTTTCTACCTACCTTTTTTGTATCTCCGTTTGCAGGGGTATGGGCTGACCGCTATAACCGTAGAGTTCTGATAATTCTCTCTGATTCAATGATTGCTATTTCAACACTCGTTTTAGCCATAGTTTTTCTATTAGGTTTTGATGGCATTTGGTTACTCTTTTTGATGTCTGCTATCCGTGCACTTGGAGCTGGAGTACAAATACCGACTGTAGGAGCCTTCCTTCCACAACTTGTGCCTGAAGATAAACTTACAAAAGTGAACGCTACTAATGGAACCATTCAGGCTGTCATTATGCTGATATCTCCTATGTTAAGTGGTGCATTGCTTTCTATGGCTAACATTGAAACCATATTCTTTATCGATGTTTTCACTGCAGCAATAGCGGTTTGTACCCTACTTTTGTTTTTAAAAGTACCAATTCATGCAAAAGCATTAGAAAAGCAAACATTGAGTTATTTTGCCGATTTACGTTTGGGCTTCATTTACATAAAAAAGCATAAATATGTTAAGCAATTCTTTTTGTTCTGTGCATTTTTCTTTTTTTTAGCTGCACCTGTAGCATTTTTAACGCCATTACAGGTTGTTCGAAGTTTTGGTAATGATGTTTGGCGGCTGACAGTAGTTGAAATAGCGTTTTCATGCGGGATGGTAATAGGCGGAATCATTTTGGCTTCTTGGGAAGGCTTTAAAAACAGGATTTATACAATGACAGTTTCAAGTTTTATTATTGGAGCTTGTACCTTTGCGCTTGGAGTGACTCCTAACTTTTGGCTATATTTAGTTTTCCTAGGAATAATCGGAGTTTCTTTGCCGTTCTTTAATACACCTTCAACCGTTTTATTGCAGGAAAAGGTCGAAGGAGATTTTTTAGGCAGGGTATTTGGGGTTTTTGGTATGATATCGAGTTCCATGATGCCATTGGGAATGCTTATATTTGGGCCATTGTCCGATATAATAAAAATAGAATGGTTACTTATTGTAACCGGTATTCTACTCTTTTCACAGAGCTTTTTTCTTATAAGCAACAAAGCCTTATTTAGAGCTGGTAAATCCACTGAATAAAATGCTTAGAAAGCAAGTGAACGGTTCTTGTGCTTCCTTGTTTGGAATCAGAACCGTCCCATCTTATCAAGTTCTAATTTTTTATCCGTATATTTCTGCTTTATTTGGCATTCCTTTTTTATTGAAACCAACTATAATACTATGGCCCCAGAATAATTCGCCATCATTGTAGCAGATTTGAAATTGTTTATTTCCTTCAAAAGTAATACTTTCAATCAACATTTTAGAAATAAAATCCCCCTTCAAAACGATGGCTTCTCCCTCATCTAACCAAGCATCGTTTTTTAGTGCAAGCAATTCTTCTGCAGCAAAATTTCTTGCACTTTCATCAAATGTCTTAAATTCCGAGATTACTTTATGTACAAAAGATAAAACTTGAATAGTTTTTTTGCGACTGTCCGTGTCAATGAATACTTTAAAAGAAAGGCTTGCTGTTTTGTACTCTCCATAATAGCCTTGGAGCTGCTCATTAAAGTGAAGCAGTCCTATAATTTCATCAGTTATCTCATAATTCTGCTTTGTCGTTTTCTTTTGTTTAGTCTGTGTTATAGCTAAGTCTGGTATGTTAAAAAAACACTTTTCAATTTCAGTTTCTGTTAACGGTTTAGTTGAAAATGCCAATTTCATCGTTGCTCTGTTTATTTGATTTATATCACCAGATACTACCTGATTTTCAGAGGATATAAAGCTAAATTTGTCGTCCTCAAATTTCATTTCAGTAACAATAAACTTTTCAGGTAATTGAAAGTTAAACCATGATGTACATTTCGAGTCACTCTGATAAACATCGGCCATTTGTTTTTTAAAACCATCAGCTTTGGGTTCAGAATTTAAAACATGTACTTCTCCTTTTGAGTCAATAAATGCATGTTTATCTTGTGCGATAATTAATATTGAATAATCCTTTGAAACTGCAAATGGGACTTTTATCGAACTTATTTCTATTCTTGCATCTTTGTCCCCTTTTAGAGCTCGTTGTAGCAATTTAGAAACATCACTAGAGTCATAATAAATCATAAGTACAAGACCTACCCCTTTCATGTTATTATACATTAACAATATACAAAGCATCGTACCTTCTGTGCAATCAAAACCTGCTAAATAAAAAGTCTCCAAAGAACGTCCCGTAAAGGGGCTTTCGTCTAACTACTGCCTTCGTGCCGATTATGTTCGTATATGTAACTTCATCCAGTTGCATAGATAAATATGGTTCACGTATGCAATTTATAAAGAAATTGTATTATTATTCCATTATATCGTCAAGAGGATTCCTTATTTTACTGTTTAGATAATTAAACTCGCATTAACTTCTACGTGTTTGAACCTTTTTGCCGCTATTGCATAAAAAAGGATGTTGGTTGTTTACACCAACATCCTTAAATGCTTGATTCTGCTTATTTAAAATATCTGTCCAAAAGACCCTTGAAGCCTGCTCCATGTCTTGCTTCGTCACAAGTGTTGTCCTATTTATAAGGGTCACAGGTTTCTAAATTTGAAATACACAGTATTTTACACAACAACAATACTCTGTTTTTCCCTCAAATTCCGGCAGTATAGGCAATACAGTTACTCTAGACTGTTGTTTAGCAACATCCTCAGTGGAATTGACCATAGACTTTAAATACTGTTGCTCTTTCTAACTTGTGAAAAGTTTGCCATAACCATCATCTGATGAGCTTTTGTGCATAAAACAATTCATAATCATTCTATACATATCTTTTATTTTCCAGAAGACTTATAATTGTTAACATACTCTATCGAGTAAATAGATACTATTTGGAGGTACGCAATGAAAACATATCACCGTAATTACATTTATGAAAGTAAAGACTTTGAAAATTTATGTAAATTCATTGTTCAAGATAACTCATTTAAGAAGGAATTTTTTGTTTGGCATATTGGACGTATTGTTGATTGGAAATATAATCTTTCAAATTTTAAAAGGCACTTTCCTAATAATTTCAATCAAGCTGCCCATTTATGGTTTGATTATTTCCATAACCTTATTGGGTTTGTAATTTCAGAAGAGTTTGATAATGAATTTACAATATTTCTAAAAAATCAATATTCATATTTATATCCAGAATTGCTAAACTGGGTTAAAACAGAATGGGGAAATAAATACGATAAATTAGTTACATCGGCATTACAGACTCAAACAGAACATATTAGATTCCTTGAAGATGCTGGATATAAAAAAAGTAATAGCCTTGAGATGACACGAGTGTTTATTACAAGCTTATACAAAGATTTTACTATTGAAGATTCGTCTGTATCCTTCCAAAGCATGTTTGAGAATTGTGATTATGAACAACAAGCTAATCTAAGGACTAATGCTTGGCCAAAGTCTTATAGTCATGAAATAGATTTGCAGATTAGAGAATATACAAGGCAAAGTCCTATTTATAATGCAAAGTTCGACTTTGTGTTAGTAAATAATGATGGTAGACATATATCTGGTTGTGAAGCCTTCATCGATTATGAAAATAATACCGCTGAAATCGAAAGGGTTTGCACTCACTCTGACTTTTATAATAGAGGATATGCTCAAATGATTCTTAAGGCTTGTATGAAAAGATTACATGAGAACAATATAATGACAGCTTTTATTGGAGGCTCGTATGACAAGACTAATCATCTATATGGTAAATTAGGGCATGTAAAAGAGTATGCAAGGTACTCTTTTGAATTACAAGCAATTTAGTAAACGATGCTAGTGGATTTTGACAAACACCGTCCGTACATTTACATCTTACCAATAGAAGCAGAAAGACCATATAAAATCAATCGATTTTATATGGTCTAATTTTATTATTTACCAAAGTATCTATCCAAAAGACCCTTAAATCCTGCACCGTGTCTTGCTTCGTCCTTACACATTTCGTGTACTGTGTCATGGATAGCATCGAGGTTCAACTGCTTAGCCTTTGTAGCAAGTTCCTTCTTGCCCATGCAAGCTCCGGCTTCAGCTTCAAATCTCAATTGAAGATTCTTCTTTGTATCTGGATATACAACTTCACCTAATAACTCAGCAAACTTTGCAGCATGCTCTGCTTCTTCCCAAGCAGCTAGCTTGTAGAAAGCACCGATTTCTGGGTATCCTTCACGTTCTGCCTGTCTAGCCATAGCAAGGTACATACCAACTTCTGTACATTCTCCCATGAAATTAGCTCTTAATCCTTCAACGATTTCAGGATCAACGTCCTTAGCAACGCCGATTCTGTGCTCATCAGCCCAAGCAACTGAAGTAGTGCTTTGCTCTACAAACTTTGCTTTTGGTGCCTTACATTGTGGGCAGAAGTCTGGAGCTTCCATTCCCTCGTGAACATAACCACAAATTGAACATACAAATTTTTTCATAGATCTTTAATCCTCCTGATTTTTTAGCTTTATTTTATTTTGACAATTTATATTCTAAGCTTATATCTTTTTTGATTGTCACGACATTATATATTCCCACAAGTGGAAGAGTCGAAACAAAAAACTTTAAAACCAATATATTGGAATATTGGATAGTTTAACCTACTATGTGCTATCGCCATCAATTGAGCCTTTACTAAAAGCTCTACGGCACTAACCAGTGAGTACTGCCAAATTTTATTATACAGTGTCATAATTATGCGGGGTTTATATGAACTATTACATCCTTTACACAGCTGACATGCTTTACTTCTTCCTTTATGCAGGCAGCTATACCGTGGGCATCATTTACTGACATTTCACCATCTACAGAAACCTTTATTATAATAATATAGCCAACCCCAACAGGTTTTGCGTTTATGCTGTCAATATGGTCTACCCCGTTAATACAGGTTATTATCCCTGTAATTTTGTTTGCAAGGTCCACATCAATATTTGTGTCCATAAGCACTTTAAATGCACTGTAAAAAATCTTAATGCCAGTATAAAATATCCACAGTGATATTGCTATTCCCACAGCTCCATCTACCCAATTGAAACCCAAATACCCCATTAGTATTCCAAACAATGTTCCACTAGTAACAAATACATCATTCCTATGATCTTCGGAGTTTGCTATCACAAGTAAATTATTTATCTTCTTGCCTATTCTATGCGTATAGATATAAAGAGAGAGTTTTGAGATAATTGTTATAATAGCTACTGCTATTAAAAACCACGACATAGTAAAGCTTTCTTTGTTTATTATTGAAGATAACGAGCTCTTAAATATGGTAATTGACACTAGCAAAAGAGAAAGGCTTATTATCATTGAGAAAATATATTCGGCCTTTCCATGGCCATATGGGTGATCTTTATCATCGGGTTTACTCGCAATACTGTTTCCTATATAAGTCATTACAGAAGCAAAAACATCTCCTGCACTATTAAATCCATCTGCTATCATGGCTTGGCTTCGACTCAAGAAGCCAGCTGAGAGTTTAATAATTAAAAGCAGAATGTTAGCGCCAATGCCAAGCATAGCAACTAATTTAGTTTCCTTAAACCTATCCATTTTGCCTCCTAATATCTATACAAATAGCCATTTTGCCTCCTACTATCCACAATAATCATTTTATTTATACTCACGGCTTTGTATTGTATCACAGCCAGTATGATATAAGATGAATGCAAAGCCCTGCAAGCCCGCCTATTACCGTACCATTTATACGAATATACTGTAAATCTGCCCCCACCTGAGTTTCAAGCTTTTGCACCATATCGTCCGCCTGCCATTTATCCATAGTGTCATAGATAAGGGCACCCACCTTTTCACCATATGATTCAACAATGCCCACTACTGCATTATTTATTATGGTGTCAAGCTTCTGCCTTACATCATTATCATTTTGAATTTTATCAACTAAAGAGTTAATTATATAATTTGCTTTTTCCGCAATAAACTGTTCTTCTTGAAGGTAATTATGCTTGATGCTGACAACGTATTGCTCCAATCTTTTCATAACATCTCTATATGCCTCTGATTCCATAATATCCGCTTTGAGCAATTCGCCTTTATTTATTACTTCGTCCGAACTCTTCATGTCCGAAAACACCTTTGGAAGAACATTATTTAATAGCCTATTTACTTCAACGGAAGGGTCTTTGCCCATCTCGTTTATTTGCCTAGATAGAAATTCCAATATTTTTTTGTGCACTAAATCACCAATAAAAGGAAGCGCAAGTGCTTTGTTGATGTCCCCAATAATAGCAATAGTTTTTTCTTTGTTATTAGAAATATATTCAGAAATGGAGGAAAGTATTTCTTTTACAAAGGTAACATGATAGCCAGAGTGCGTAACTTGTTCTAGCACCCCCGACAAAGTAGGATATAGTTTAATGTTTTCTAACTTTTCTTGCACCAATTTTTCTGTTATATCAATTAACTTATTATCAGGTATTACAATATTCAGTAAATCAGGCATCCTCTGTCCAATAGTATTGCAGACCTGATCTTTATTTTGCTCAAGATATGTAGCAATTTTTGATGAGGCGCTCATCTTTTCAAGCTTTGCTCTGATGTTTTGGGCAGTGAAGAAATTTGATACCACAAAATTTGAAAGCGCACCGGCAATTCTATTTTTGTTGTTAAGAATTATTGCTGTATGAGGGATAAACTTAAGGCCCATTGGATATTTAAAAAGCGCAACAACAGCGAACCAATCTGCCAAGGCCCCCACCATAGATGCTTCTGCAAATGCAACAATGGACGAAAACAGTAGCCCTCTATCCTCATAACGTTTAAAGATAATAAATATTATCGTCATAAAAACAAGTAAAGATGTAGCTATTATTTTCATCCTTGTTAATTTTTTTCTAAGCTCATTACTATCGTCTGTAAAGGTATACTTA
>JAEZFR010000117.1 GCA_023417285.1 Bacillota bacterium | reverse complement strand
AGTTAATATTATGCACACAATAGCGGGGGAGGCAGCTCAAAATGGCTAAGGGTTTAAAGAGATTTGCGAGGTCCCAATTGGTTGTCCCGTTGTTTGCGCTGTTTTTGATCACTGTCTTTAACTTAATCAGGGATGTTGGATTTTTCTCTCTGACCATTACAACAAACAACGACGGGAATACCGTTCTTTCGGGGAATATAATCAGTATATTAAACGGCGCATCCGAGCTTGCTATTCTGGCAATCGGTATGACACTGGTAACAGCATCGTCGAGAGGACAGGATATCAGCGTTGGCGCGGCGGCGGCAATAGCGGGCAGCGTTTTTGTTCGTGTTTTGCGCGAGAATCAAATTACGATGCCCATTATTCTTATTGCCTTTTTGGCAAGCTGTGTTGTTGCGATCGTTTTCGGTGCATTCAACGGCACGTTGGTTGCCGCGTTCAAGATCCAGCCAATGATTGCGACATTGATACTGTTTACTGCCGGGCGCTCAATCGCGTATTGGATAAACGGCGGGGCAACGCCTACTGTCGAAAGCCCGCTGCTGGGATACATTGGAAGTTTCATTCCGGGAATCCCCATACCCACACCCATTATTATCGTAATAGTATTCGGGATATTGGTTTCGCTTGTCTTAAGGTTCACCAATCTCGGGTTATACACACAAGCTGTTGGAATCAATGAGAAATCCGCCCGTTTAAACGGTATCAACACAGTCTGGATTAAGCTGTTGTCGTTTATGATACTGGGCGTTTGCGCTGCTATATCTGGTGCTGTCGGTGTCAGCAGGATAGGACTTATCAACCATGAGACCATACTTCTGGATATCGAGATGGACGCTATTTTGGCGGTCGCTATCGGAGGCAACGCTCTTAGCGGCGGAAAGTTCAGCTTGACCGGCTCTGTGATAGGGGCATACGTCATTCAGGCGTTGACGACGACGCTTTATGCCATGAAGGTTCCGTCAACGGCGATAAAAGCCTGCAAGGCGATAGTTATCATAGCCATCGTTGTACTTGGTTCGCCAATTGTAAAAGCATATATCCTCCAGCTGCGCGATAAGATGTTTAGAAAATCCATAAAAGTAACGGAGAACTAATAATATGACAAGTGATAGAGGTTCATATGCCGGGGCACCGGGGAGAAAACGCAGAGAGCGCATTTCCAACACCAATTTGCTCTTGACAATAACGGTTTGCACCTTCTTTGGCATGTACTTACTTGCCATGCTTGTCTGGGGCGGCGGCTTCCTGAATCCTCAGCAGTTCCTTGATATTTTCAATAACAATGCGTTTTTGATTGTGATTTCCTGCGGACTGACCATCGTTATGATAGCAGGCGGCATAGATATTTCGGTGGGCGGCATTACTGCGCTGGTGACCATGGCTTGCGTTGTTTATCTGGACGACCAAAGCGGCAGCGTAATTGGCTCGGTGGGTCTGGCTTTGGGTATAGGGATATTGTTCGGACTGATTCAGGGCACGTTAATATCATATTTGGAGATACAGCCCTTTATTGTTACTTTAGCGGGTATGTTCTTTGCAAAAGGCATGACAACCATTGTCAGCGCTGTTCCGCGTACTGCGGCGCATGAAGCGTTTGTCGCCCTCAAACAGCTTCGTCTCGTTATTCCGGGTATCGGTTCCTATGGAAAAACCGGAAATTTTATACCCGCCAAAATTGAGCTCGGGGTAATAGTCGCTATAGCTATCGTACTAGCTGTATTTGTCATACTGAAATGGACACGATTCGGGCGCAACCTTTATGCGGTGGGCGGTAACAGCCAGAGCGCGTTAATGCTCGGTATCAATGTAAAGCGTACCAAATTTTATTCCTATTTGCTGTGCGGGTTGTTATCCGGAATCGGCGGTTACGTCTATCTCATGCATACAGGGGCAGGAAACGCTTCCAATGCTACTGCCGCAGAGATGCAGGCGATTGCAGCTGCCATTATCGGCGGGACACTACTAACCGGCGGCGTTGGAAATGTAATCGGTACGCTTTTTGGGGTGCTGTCGTTGAAGACGATCAGCAATGTTGTTATTGCCTCGGGGCTTAGGGAGCCATATTGGCAGAGTATTACCACCGGTCTTATGCTGTGTTTCTTTATATTGCTTCAGAGCGTCGTTCTCTCGCTCCGTGACAAGGGCGGATTTAAACTGAAGCTGCCGGAATGGCTCAGGTTCAGGAGCGAGAAGAGCGGTAAAGACTTACCGTTGTAGAGGATATGGAACTGCAATACGAGCAGCTACGTATTTCCGGGACATTTTCATGAGACACGACTGACAATTCCTCCATATAAGACAACGAAAAAGTCCAATCGCGAACTGCGAAAGGACTTTTTCAATTCCGGAAAAAACCTGTTTCTGATATCATTTTGATTTTTTTATATTCAATCATAACCTTTATTTTTTGATTAAAAAAAACCAAATATCAAATGATCTCTTCATTATTATTCCAAGATGCATGATAGTGTGTAAGCACTGTTGATGTATTCGGTGAATATATTATTTCTAAACAGAACTTCGACAGAAAACTACAAAGAAAGTAGTTATGAAGTTGGGAGGCAAAAGGGGAAAAACTTCATGAATAATATAGCAGTAATCGGCATGGGATATGTAGGCCTCGTAGTAGGAGTATGCCTAGCTAGTATGGGGAATATAGTTGCATGTATTGATAACGATAAGGATAAAATTGATCAGTTAAACCTGGGGCAGTGTCCAATATATGAGGCGGGAATAGAGAATAAAGTAAAGGAGAACGTTGATTTAGATAGGCTCAGTTTTACTGACAATATAAAAGAGGCTATTGAATCTAGCAAAATAATTTTTATTGCAGTCGGAACACCGCCCATGGAGGATGGAAGTGCAGACATTCAGCACGTTCTTCATGTAAGTCAGGATATTGGACGCTATATGGAAGGATATAAACTCGTTGTAATTAAATCTACCGTTCCTGTCGGTACAGGACAAAAAGTAAAAGAAACTATTAATCAAATGCTTAAAGAACGTGGCGTAAACGGCTCCTTTGATGTTGTATTCAATCCCGAGTTTTTACGAGAAGGCACTGCTATTTATGATTTTATGAACCCTGACCGTATTATCCTAGGTGTTGAATCGTTGAAAGCCAGAGACTTAATATTAGAAATTTATAAAGATCTATGTTTAAAAGGTGTACCGCTTCTTTTTACAACCATTGAGACAGCTGAATTAATCAAATATGCGGCAAATGCCTTTTTGGCGATGAAGATAACATTCATAAACGAAATGGCTCAAGTCTGTGAAAAGGTCGGGGCTGATGTTCTTCAAATGGCTCAAGGTATAGGAATGGATAAGCGTATCGGCCTTGATTTTTTGAATCCGGGACCTGGATATGGCGGCAGCTGCTTTCCCAAAGATACGAGAGCAATTGTAAAAATCGGGATGGATCATGGTGTACCCCTTTCATTAATCCAGCACACAATAGTTGCAAATGAAAAACAGAAGCTTTGGATGGTCGATAAGATATTAGAGGTTTTGGGGGATATAGAAGGAAAAACAATAGGGATCCTTGGAATTACATTTAAGGCAGAAACAGATGACATGAGAGAAGCCCCCTCGCTGACTATTTTGGAGAGACTGGCAAAGTGTGGTGCGAGACTAAAAGTATTCGATCCCAAGGGTGAAAAGGAAGGAAGATGGAGACTAGAAGCTATAAAGGAAAACATAGAATTTTGCTCGAGCGAATATGATGCTGTGTATGAGGCTGAGGCTCTGGTCATTCTTACGGACTGGATTCAATTTAAGCAAATGGATTTAGATAAAGTTCTTAAATTAATGAAACAACCAAACTTTTTTGATTTACGTAATATGTTTAATAGAGGTTATATTGAGGATAGAGGTTTCTTTTATGTCGGTATAGGAAGGTAATTAAATTTTTCATTAGTCAAATACACATGTGTTTTAGCTGTGAATATAATGTATTATCATTTACTTATCAATTGAAAGGAGGATATTTTTATGAAATTTCAAGATAAATACGTTGGGTCGCAAACAGAGATTTATGAGTATCTAAAGGAACTTCCAAAGAAGTTTATGCAAAACAGCCTCGTGGTCGAGACTGAAAAAGTTGCGGTTCCTACAGATAGAGAGCTGACATATAAAATCAAATACGAAAATGATGAATTTGAAGGAGCTCTTGCAATTAAGGTTTCTTGGATAAACTCTGAAGAGGCCGAAGAAGAAGAGGAAGAAGAAGAGGAAGAAGAATAGTCGTAAAAACAGTATATATGTTACCCGGTGAAGTATACGTGCTTTACCGGGTAATTCTATCGGTCCCGATAAACATATAGTGATTACAGTACATATAATAATCAAGGTGGAATAATTATGGATTGTTAATATTCTATATTAGGATAGCCTGATTAAAGCCGTTATACAGGGTGTTCTACATAAAATAGAGCATCCTTTTATATTAAGTAGGAAGGAAGGTTTGAAATGATAAAGGATTTAAACTCCGAACCGTTGAATGAAGTTTTAATGAAATACTCTTATACTGTCAAGGGTATTCGAACGGAGTCATATAAACAAAAAAAAGGTGTGTGGTGGGTTGATACTACAAACGGCATGAAGATCCTCAAAAAACACCCAAATTCAGAATCAACATTACATTTTCTATTGGCAGCCATTTCTCACTTACAGGATAAAGGTATAAACATCCCAATTGTGAATAAGACAAGCGATGGCGATTTTTATGTTAAGATTGGCGAAACCTGCTTTATCCTTATTGATGCTGTTGAAGGGTCCAACCCAGATTACGATAAACCGGGTGAGCTAAAAACGATTGTTAAAGAAATGGGCAGGTTTCATAATGCATCCTCGGGATTCGTTCCTCCAAAGGAGTCAAAGATTCGTCAGCACCTTGGCAATTGGCTTCAAGAATATAAAACCAATACCGATCGGTTAAAGGAATCGTATAATGAAGAATTAATTAAAACTGAGCATGGAGAATTTGGGAAAATTATTCTTGAGATCTTTCCGTTTTTTTTGGAAAGAATGGAAAGTACCATTGGTGGATTGAACAGCCCCGTATATTCTGAATGGGTGGACAAAATAGCTGCCAATGGGGGCTTATGCCATCAAGATTTTGCTGCAGGCAATATTCTAATTAATTCAACGGGCAATGTGTATATTTTAGACACTGATTCACTGACTATAGATATTCCTGCCCGAGATATTCGAAAGCTATTGAATAAGGTCATGAAGAAAAACGGAAAATGGGATATTGCATTACTGCATGATATCTTGAATTGGTATCAACAGGCGAATCCGCTTACAACTGGCGAATGGGCCGTTGTCAAAATGGATTTAATCTTTCCCCATCTGTTTTGCGGTATTATGGATAAATATTACCGTCGCAGAGAGAAGGATTGGACTGAAAGCAAATATGTCGGTCGTCTCAGAGAAATGATTGCTGTAGAACGATCTAAAGAGAATGCATTGGACAAATATGAAATGATTATAAAAGAGTTTCGTTAACTGTTTTTGAATAGAGGGAAAGAAGATGAATGAGCACATAATAGGTTTGGAGGATATTGCACGCCAAGTATTAAGACAATACGATATCAACCCAGTGAAAATACAGATTATTCAACAGGGCGGCATTAAGACCGTATGGAAGGTTTTAATTGAGGATGCTGTAATTTGTCTTAAAAGACTAAACAAAACGTATGAAAAGGCGCTGTTTGCAGCAGAGGCCCAAAAGTATATTAAAGCAAACGGCGGCTTTGTGCCCGGCATTATAGCCAATAAGGCCAATGAACCAATTACTCATTTCAATGGCGAAATCTTTGTTTTGTATGAGTGGATTGAAGGGAAGCAGATTAGCTTTAATAATAAAGAAGAGTTTATGGCAGCCATGGAGGGACTTGCGATATTTCATAAATATTCAAAAGGGTATAAGCCTCCTGAAGAAGCCAGAGAATCAACAAAACTCCTGAAATGGCCGGAACAATACCGTTCCATGCTAAACAGAATGAATGAATGGAAAAACACTTCGTATCAAAAAGCTGGTATTGCGGTTTATGATGCCTATTTGAAATGGGTGGATAAAATCACAGCATTGGGAGAAAAAGCAATTCTATATCTTGAGAGCTCTCAATATAAAACATTGTCGAATCCCGAAGCCTCCTCTGTTGTATTGTGTCATCAGGATTTTGGAAAAGGTAATGCCTTGTTAACTCCCGAGGGATTATATGTATTGGATCTGGATGGTGTTACCTTTGAATTGGCAGCCAGAGATTTAAGGAAGATCATACTGAAGACAATGGAGAATCGTAATGAATGGGATGAAGCAGTAATGAATGACATCATATCCTGGTATGAAAAGGGGAATGCGCTAGCCCAAAATGAAAGAAAGATGATCTATATCGATTTGCTGTTTCCGCACGGTTTCTTCGGCTGTGTAAAAAACCAATTCTTGAAGAACAAACCGGTAAAGGCGTCGAGCGTAGAATTGATTGGAAGGCTTGAAATGACAAAAGAAATTTTATTGAGTAGATTTATTGAGGGGGAGTAATCGTGAGAATTGCTATGATCTGTACCGAGAAATTACCGGTACCGCCAATTCGAGGAGGAGCAATTCAACAGTATATTGAAGCTGTTTTACCATATATACAGGAAAAACATGATGTAACTGTGTTTTGTGTGGAAGACCGTCAATTACCACAGAGTGAAGACAAAAAAAACATTCATATTATCAGAGTAAAAAATAGCAAAACACAAGAGTACATTACAAGTGTTATCAATCAAATCAAAGATGAATATGACTTGATACATGTTTTTAATCGGCCCCGTTGGGTCAATTTGATTGCTGAGAAATTACCGAACGCTGTAATAAGCCTAAGTATACACAATGAGATGTTCCACCCATCCAAAATCTCAAAGGCAGAGGGAGAGAAATGTATTCGGAAAGTGAAGTTTATTACGACTGTTAGCAGGTTTATTACGGAAGGGATAAAACTACTATATCCTGAAGCATCGCCAAAACTTCACACTGTTTATTCAGGTGTGGATATCCATAGATATTTGCCTGTATGGTCAAATGAAGCAATGGTCATGCGGGAACAATTAAAAAGCAAGTATGGCTTATCCGGTAAAAAAGT
>JAEZFR010000526.1 GCA_023417285.1 Bacillota bacterium | reverse complement strand
CATCTTGCTCTGTAAACTTCTGCTCGGTAGACTCTTGTAGATAGATTTGTGCAGAACCCACATTATGTACGAAGAGGTTGCAGCCTCGTTGTATCCATTTGCTTCTTTGGTGTGTAAGTCCAGACTTTGCAACCTCCGACCACTTCAATACCTCCTCAATAATATCTGCCTGATATTGACTGAGCTCAAGTGAATTAAGTGCTTCAAGAGTTCTCTTCACATAGCTAAGTACATAGTTATTCTTCACCTCATCAAGTGAATTAACTCGTTCAAGGTTGATATTATTCTCTGTTGTTAGGGAAAGATACATAAGCCATTTTTCACTTTTTAGTACCTGTTTGTCTCCAGACTCTAATAGATTTATGGCTGTGAGCGAGGGTATTTTAGGTGTTGCCGCTACCTTATTTTGATGTAGGTCCTCTTGTAAATCAGCGTTTTGCTTGACGTTTGTTTGCTTTAGTGGCTCTGTCATATCCTTACCCTCCAAATATTCTAAACGCATATTATCTGTAGTAGTATCCTTGCTTAAGATGCTCCCTCTTGTTGGGTAAATTATTCTACCTGCTTAACCACTTCAACCCCATTTATTATCATATTGTATAATGCCATTACGTTCATTAAATCACCATCATGCAATCCTAAATCATAGGTTTCAACAGCGTTTAGAGGAACTATTACTCTAGACTTTTTGTCCTGGCTATTGAACCAGGTCTTAAGCGTAATTGCAAATTGCTGTATACATATGTCAGTACAGTCCCCCGTAACAATAAATGTATTTATATCTGGATTTCCCTCTAGCCAATTGGCAAACTCTTTTTCATGGAATCCATTTGTGGAGTTTTTGCTTATAAGAGTATACCCTCCTACCTCCTTAATCTCATCAACTATCTCCCCTTCATTAGTACCACATAGACAGTGTTGGGGGTAAGCTTCAAATTCCGGGGAGGAGTCTGAATGGCAGTCAGCAAAAGCAACCTTCCTTATTTTAAATTCATCACAAGTCTTAGATAATCTCACTATTTCTGGAATTAATGCCTCTACTCTAGCACTCTGAAGAGCTCCCTCCCTAGCAAAGCCATTAACCATATCAACTATTACTAAAGCTGTCCGCTTATCCTCTAGGTCATTAAGCTTTATGGTAGGGAGTTTTTGAAGCATTCCTAATATTTCATCTAGAGCAGTGACACTTTTATTAAAAAAATCGTTTTTGTTTGTTATTCTCATAATATATCCCCTTCCAAAACCACAAATTTTATTAAACCCTGTTTTATCAAAATTTACTTTATACTATTAAAACCAACAAATTCTAATAATGCTGTTTTTTCATAACTTACCTTATATTATCAAAACCAACAATTCTATTAATGCTGTTTTTTCATAACTTACTATATATTATCAAAACCAATTAAATAATGTAAAACAATTCTATATAAGTTTAATATTATCTGTACATTGAATTTTGTCAATAAAAACTAAAACTTTTATGTTAGGTTTGTAGTTTTCACCCGAGCTCATTAAAGATATTAAAATATACATATAAACCACTCAATACCATCTATGAGAATTTAGGAGACAAGGCGGCTGTGTATTTTTTTGATTAAAATAGAGTAACCTTCTGAAGTAAATAAATTCTGTCTTTCGTGTCCTTTATGCTGGTTCAATATGTATATTTACATTAGTATTTTTCAAGGCCTCTTCTAGGTCTTTTTCGAGCTTATCACTTAAGCAATGTGACTGTTCTACCGTTAAATTTTTGTCTACCAGCAGGTGAAAATCTATATATTTGACACATCCGGATTTTCTAGTTCTAAGCTCATGGAAATCCACTATGCTGTCTTTATATTTAGATATTACCTCTTTGACCTTAAGTTCCTCTTGTACTGACAGTCGTGAATCCAGTAAAGGACGAAATGCTGTGGAGCATAGGTGCCACGCTTCTTTAATTATAAGTAAGGCAACTAAAACTGCTACTATTGGATCAAGTATGCTTATATGAGTTATCTTTATTAGTAATAGGCCTGCACCAACGCCAAGTGAGGTGTATACATCCGTTTTTAGGTGAAGCGCATCCGCCTCTAAAGCAATGGAGTCCTCTTCTTTTGCTACCTTGTATAGAATCTTTGAAACTATGGCATTAACTATTGATGCAAATACCATTACAGCTATTGCTAAATAAGCTTCCGTAACTTCAGTAGGGTGTATTATTTTGGCTACAGCTTCCTTAATAATCAAAAATGCGGCTACAAAAATAAGTAAACCTTCTATAACTCCAGAAACATTTTCAATCTTTCCGTGACCATAGGGGTGCTCCTCATCTGCTGGTTTTGAAGATAAGCGTACAGAAAAAAAGGCAATTATTGAGGCTATTAAATCCATGCTAGAATGAATAGCCTCTGAGACAATACTAACAGAACCACTTATAATTCCAGCTATAATCTTTAGAATTATAAGCACAGTGTTGGAGATAATTGAAAGTAACGCCACCTTGACCTTACGATTTTGCAAACAAATTCACCCTCTCATATTAATTAAATTCATTAGAACCTAAAAAAACCTGCAGAACTATATTATATAGTCCCGCAGGTTATTAATTACCCCGCTATCGGATGTTCCGACCCAGCCCCACATTTCCATAGTTGGAAATATCGCCTGCTCTATTGTTAAAATGTATTATTGTATTGTTAAAATATTAATATAGATATATATATGCTGTCAAGAAAAAAAGTGTAACAAGTTTTTATGACCACACTATCTAATATTGTGTCCTCGTGCATAGTATCTTTAATTCAAATACTTAATAAGACAAGTATAATTATTAGAATAATGATTGCAAGTGTTGTACCTGGGTAAAATATATTTAGAATGATAAATATGATAGGAGGTTTAAACAATGGCTAAAGTATTATATATTAAAGCAAACGCAAAATTAGAGGGAGAATCCCGAACCTTTCAGATTTCTGACAGTTTTATTACGAAGTATAGAGAATTAAATCCTAACGACGAAATCATTACACTTGACCTATATAAAGAGGGGATTGATTTCCTTCCTGTAGAGGAAATGAATTTACTTCGTCGGCCTGCTGACGGAACTGGCAGAGACCACCCAATATTAAAATATGCATATCAATTTTTTGATTCCGACAAATATATTATAGCAGCGCCATTCTGGAATTTAAGCATACCAGCAATACTCAAAGCTTATATTGACTATGTGACAATTAACGGAATCACCTTCAAATATACCGAAACAGGTGCAGTGGGCCTATGCACTGGAAAAAAGGCTTTGCACATTGTTTCGAGAGGCGGTAACTATTCGACAGAACCATATTCAAACTATGAAATGGGTGACAGGTACTTGAGGACCATTCTTGGTTTTCTTGGTATCGTAGATTTTACAACTATTTCTGCAGATGGTCTGGATGTCTTAGGAAATGATGTGAATGCAATAGTCACAGAAGCTATTGCTAAAGCGAATGACCTTGCAACAACTTTTTAAACATGTATGTTTTTGAAACACTGGCTCTATGTCAATTGTTGGGGTGGGTAAATAAATAAATTTATATATATCGATTTAATAATTTAGTCTCTCATCTAGAGTCTACTAATGGGACACTAAATAGGTAAGCTTATTAACAAAGATTGAATACGATGAGATAATGACGTTTTATGTTGGTGCAAATAAAGATGTTGTTTGGGCAAAGAAAAATAATAAATACTACATACTAAAGTTAACAATAAAGTAGGATAGTGAGTGCGTAAGAAAACATTTCAGTTTCAGGTTTTATATAAACGGCGCTAATTGGCTTATATTGATAATAATGAATAAGCATGTTTGTATAAACTCCCATACTGTTGAATACAACTTACCATATCAAGGGACAGTGCTTATTAAACAAGCAGCTGTCCCTAAATTTGTATTAAACCTTAATTTTTAACGTTAATTTTTTCTTTGAAATAATCGATAAGAATACTATTTATTTCATCGGCTATCTCATGGTTAATCCCATGTCCAACCTTGGGAAAGTACTTGGTACGCATTCTATAACTATTTAGCATTTCTTTACCTCCAAGTGTCATAAATGGATCTGATTCACCTACTAAAAACAGACATTTATCACGTATTATATCTATTTGCTCTTCAGTGAAAGTGGTAACTTTATGGTGTCCCATTGCCATATTGTTGTAGCCTTTTAAAAGGTATGTAAAATGTTCCATTATGAGCTGATTGCCTGTAAATGCTCCACTATTTTCTCCACTTAATTTTCTTATAAGCTTACTGATATTCTTATTAGTTGGGAAAAGTGCTTCAGGGAAGAATACTTTAAACATTGTCATCAATGTATTGCCTGACTTTCCCGCTGAAACACTAGCTGCCATGCAGATAGCCCTTATAACTTTATCAGGTCTCATATGGCAATAGTATTGTGTAAGATACCCACCATGAGACACTCCTGCAATATTAATCTTGTCAAGTCCAAGACCCTTCAGTACATCATCTATCCATATTGCATCATCAAAGCTTTTGTTATAATTTTCATTGGGTTTGCTTTTACCTGGGCCTCCAATAGTATCTATGGCATATACACGGAACTCTTCTGATAATTTGGCAGCATTGTAAATCCACATCAACGCAGAATCATCTCCCACACCATGAAAAAGCATAAGTGGCGCTCCGTCCTGCTTTCCGCATATATTTATATGCGTGGTTCCATAACGTGTCTCAACATCTGCCTGCGTTACTGGCACATTCCATTGTTGTAGAAGTGCATCATATGTGGAAAGAATTCTTTCCTCAGCTTTCTTACTCTTGTAGATTTTCATCAACTTTCACATCCTTTCAAATATTGAGAATAAAATCTTATTAGCATTTCAGAAAGCTCACTTTTGGCTTTCAGTAGGTTTTCATCTGTAATATAATCTTTAGCTGGGAAGTACTTGAAAAAAATAAAAAGGATTATTGACTGATATTCAGAGGCTAGTTTATCACATTCATCATTTTTTACCATGCATTTCTGCTTTAGTATTGTAAATACCTGTTGATGATGCTCAATGGGAATGTTAAAAAGGAACTTTACATAGTAATCAGCCGCTTCTGCATTTGTGCTTTTCTCAATGCTTAGCATATTTATAATGCTGTATACTTTTTCTCCTAATAAGAATTTTTCTAGATAAGAAATGCCTGCTGCAACAAATCCTTGTTGACTTATTTCATTAGCTACTGAAAGAACTTTATCGAACGAGGCTTTCATTGTTTCTATTAACCCTTGTACAATTAAAAGCAAATGCTCAAAAATATCCTGCTTGTTTTTGAAATGATAATAAATTGAACTTTCTTTGATTCCAATTGCCTTGCTTATGTCTCTAATAGAAACTGAAGAATATCCCCTTGTAGAAAACATCTCTAGAGCAACGGTAAGAATTTTATCCTTTGTACTTTGGCAAGCCGACTCCATATAGCCCTCCCTCTTCAATCTAACAGTTGTTAGGTATATTATACCTAACAACTGTTAGATTGTAAATGATTTGAAAAAAATGAAGTCCTTGGGTTGGATTAGCCAAGATGAGCTCGTTTTTGCCAGGGAGTATGGTTTGAGCAATATACTTACAGCGCTTGGAATTCTGTTATATTCCAAGCGCTGTAAATATTGAATTTAAAAATTTGAGGTGATTTTTAAGGAATGAAAATCCATTTAGCCAATTGGAAGAGGTGGAGGTGAATCAGAGCTTTTTACAGAACTTATTTTTTATGTATGGTTTCTTATCAACCTCTTCCCATATTAATAAAATAATAGTTCCAAATATGTAGCATAAAATGTCTTTAAAATCAAATGATGCTCCTATTATAATAGAAACCACCCTATTATTGTTAAGGTTTAGTACTTCAACAATGCGATAATACTGAGCTATTTCTACCATAGTAGCAAATATTAATACATAAATCGGCAAAAACTTAATGCGTTTTTTTACGATACTCCTAATAAATGAATAAACTAGAATAACCACCAAGATATCACCCACATAAGGTCTTATAATAGCATCCCTTACAAAAAGTGCTATAATTATCTCAATAATAAGTACAATAGTAAAAACAATTAAATATTTCTTTCTCATTTAATCACCAATTGACCCTTACCTATTTTCTCTACGTTGCTTATAGTCCTCTTCTATTCGATCCTTCCAGTTTTCTTTTATAGGCTTACTGGCTCTAAAGCAGCTGACAGTGTCACTAATTACCGCGTAATTAAGTAACGTACCTTCACTATCTGCATTATAGTTTGTAGCCCTATCCCTACTAATTCCAAAACGTTCAGCAGTTGCAATGGCATCTATGTTTGCACCCAGGAAAATAAACTCCCATCCGTATTTGCTCTTTTGACGTTCAATCATTTGCTTAATATTTTCGTAGCTGAATTCCCTACTGGCATTTTCCATACCATCAGTCGTTATTACGAACAAAACATGTTCAGCCCGCTCATCATATCCTGTATGCTTCTGTACATTACCAATTTTATTTATTGTTTTGCCCACCGCATCCAATAGTGCAGTACTGCCTCTGACAAAGTATTCTTGATCTGTTATAGACGATACCCCTCTATCAGCTCTATTTTAGTCAACCTTCGGTACCCAAATAGTACTTTCGCAATCGCCATAGCCCTTTACCTTATTTATCAAATAGAAGCAGCCTGTAATTGAGCACACAATAGCATCTAAAAGATCTTCATAGCCCTTAAGGTACTTCACAGAATATGTATGTATGGAGAAAGTTCATGTAATTTTTCAGCTAGATTGGGAATATATTTAATTAAATTTTGTCTCAATTCATTTAATTTCAAAATAATGTTTCTGAACCTTTGTTCAGCAGAGGCATCAGGCCAATATTTTGATCTCTTTTGTACTTTATATGGCAATCTATAATCATAATGAAAAAGCTCTATAATTCCTGTATGTGGGTATACTTCAATAAATGACTTTCCTCTCTTGCCATTCCATTCATAGCCTAATTCTTTAAGGTGGCTAAATATTATTTCAGAAATATAACCGGGACGAGCTTCATTTGGGCTATGAGTTGCAGCACCGTAACCACCATATTTTTTTGAAATCTGGCTATCGCTTTCACGTCTTCGAGTAACTTTAACAGGTGATATAGGGATATCAAGAGCAACAAGTTCTACTGGCAGTTGATTGTCATTACAGTACTGCAGTAACTTATCGTACATTGGTAGGCTTCCACTTACATCATTATTCCAATTGATACTATCAGAACAAAATTCCTCATAAGATCTTGCAAGTTTAATTGCCTTTATGCAATTGTCTTCATCAATGGTAAGTAGTGCCACTCCTGAAGGTTCCTTATCTGTCCAAGCTGCAATACCTAATACAAACTTCATAAACTTATACTCTCCCTTGCAAATTCATTTAATATATTGCGTTATTCCTTACTCATAATCTAATGATTTTAAAAATTAATCCAATAATTTGCCTTGAAAAGTGGTTCTCAGGAAAGGAATATAGATTTTGCACTAAGACCTTTGACGCTTAGATGTAGTCTTTTGAGCACGGGCAAAGTTATCATTACTACCTAGAGCCTGATTTAATTTTGTAGCAATATCTGTACATTCACTATCTGAATACTTATCATCTAATGAATTAATATATTCATCTAATTTATCAGGTTCTATTATAGGCATATCGGGAAAATGTTGTTTGGCTCTATCACTAATATCATCCAATACTACTATTGTTTTAACATAATAGTTTCCAATGTTTGTTTTTTGCATAAAATCATTTAGTAATTTAGATTGAAGAATACTCTGCTTTATCACTGAAAAGTTATGTTCTCCTTTGGGGATGCCACCTTGGTTCGTATGTATTGTATATATACCTTTGGGACAGATAAGAATGTTGGATATTTTACTGTTATCTATAGTATAATTTGAGAAGACATGATAATTATTGGGAATATTTTTAAATAAAGTATTACCTCTGCTTTTTTGTTTAGAAGTCATATCCTTAATAGTCATAATAGCCATTGCCAAGAAAAATAATGCTACAAAAATGAAGAATATGGTGATTATGTTTACATCACTAATTGGTTCAATAATGTCAACCAATATATTCTTTAAATAACCAAAAAATTTGCCCAGATATGGGTATGCTATACCCAAAGAAGCGAAGGCTAATGCTAATATCGCATAAGCTATTATCTTTTTAATCAATTTGGATTTACCATTTTGATCTTTACCAACATACATCATAAATGTATACCCCCCATATCCACATATAGCATTATATCCCATTATATACCATAATTTTTAGAGGGCCAATAGCACCCTGAAACAGACTCTGAAACAGAGAAGGGTAAAAATATCTATGTATCTAGCTTAGCGAGCATTTCTTCTCTTGTTGCAAGAGTTAAAATCCAAGTCAATATCCACTGATAACCTCGGGTGGTAAAAATGGTTAAGTCACTAAATATAAATCCTTATATACTACACAGCGTACAATACTTTATCTAAGTTGAAAATAACCTCTTAATTATATCCAATCACTTTTTCCTAAATTGCATTTAGAACACAGTGTTTGCAAATTGTCCATAACCGACTCCCCACCTTTTGCCCATGGAATAATATGATCTATGTGCAATTCTATTGAAGGATCCTTTGCGGGTGATGTGCCACAAACACAGCACTTATAATTATCTCTTTTAAACACCTTAAACCTTAGCTGTAACCCTACTTCACGTTTAGTCTTATGAAGTGAATCATCAACCAACTTTTTCCTATTATCTTTGTAATCAATTTCTTTACTAAATTCTGACATGCGTACGCCGTTAATCAATTCACCTACACATATTTCTGGGCATCCCTTAGGTTTATGAAATATTTTCCCTGTATAAGGAAAATTCAGTCCTAAATATATATATTTTTTGTCGTAAATGTACTCAAACAAATGAGGCTGCTTATCATAGCTAATACCATTGTTTAAACGATTGTAGCAATAATCACTTGGAATAATGCTTTCTTTCGTTCTTCCGAATTTGTGGTGAACTTTTTCTATTATTTCACCTCTAGTTAATTCGGTGTTTAATGGTGTAGTTCTAAATGTTTCAATCATCTCTTCAACAATAGTCATTATTTACTTCTCCTTATCTCAGATTTTCTGCACATTACAGGAGTAACATTTTTACTAAGACCCTTGTTACCATAAACCACATTATCCAGTAATCTGCTAGTTATTACCCTATTTTAATGCTACTCACTACATTAGCTAATCCACTAGTAGCGATATGTCCTGCTATAATATCTTTATGAAATTTGACATAAGTTCCTAGGTATTTACTCATAACAACTTCTTTGGTTGTGCCAGATCACTAGTTCCAATTCATTCCAAATTCCTTAGTTAAAAGTTTTCGTTTATATAGTGTTTCAATTTCAATAACCCCATCATTAGTTATGGTTTTAGGTAATATTTGAAGTATGCTAAATTTAAAATATTTATATCTATCAGCACAGTTACACAGAGCCTCTTTCATGCCTTCATTATTGCCATGCCCAGTGTCAATATAGCACCGCCAACGTCCTAGTAAACCATCAATACCATATGCAGAGCCAATATACTGTTTTCCGTTTATTGTGTCAACAATTAAGTAAATTGCATAAACAGATGAAAGTGCAGTGTGCCAATTTTCATACAATGTTTTGTCCTCTATGATTTCTTTGAGCTCACCATAAGTTAGAACTACCTGTTCATATCCTCCGAATAAAAACTTTGGACTCTGCTGAATGGCTAAAATAGCCTTATCATTAGTTGCCCATTGATGCCATGCTACCGTGGCCTTTCCCCAATTAATAATAAGCCTATTTTTTAAGTCGTCCAGTAATTCTACAGGTTCCAGCGGATTATAAAAATTATTTTCTTCTTGATACATTTCTGGCACTGGAAATCCTTTTGGTATTGTGCACCTACTTACAGGTATACCGCCTGCTACTTTGTAGCAGCCCAAAAATTTTGCACTTGTACCTGACTCTCCAATAAATGACAATACATAGTCACAGTTAGTAAAAAAGCTTTGATTCTGTATTTTTTGATATTCTTCTAACCAACCATTTTCATAGCATACTTTGCATCTGGCTTGCTTTAGTGAATGCCTAATCAATTTTGTTCTTTTTGGATCCAGTTTATTTCTTAATAAAATATCACTTAAGTATAGAGATATCATTGTATTTTCTCCTATTAACAGTTATTTCTACCCAACCCAAATAGCGCTTATCCTAACGCTTGCTAAGAATAGCAATTTAATTTGTGTTCTATGCCTCAGTAATCATATAACCCAAAGTATTGGCTACATTAATAAAGTTACCAATATTATCAATACCCCATTGATTGCATACAACGAACTTAACGCCATCTCCAGACTCCAATATTTCTTCGGGCTTGCTAAAAAATCTTGAAGCATCACCCTTATTTGCAACTTCTATAGTATGAACCACACCTTTGCTCCCCTGCAATTCATCCTTAAAAATCTTCTTAAGATTATCCAAAGTTATTGAAGGGTCTTTTTTGATATAGTCACTAATTACAGCATAGACTAACCTATTCTTTCTATAGCTTATCCCGTTTAATTTATATTTGGTATAATCCCTACTGGATTTATTAGAAATTGTACTAATCATTTTCTGCATGTTATCACGTTCTTCAGACTCAATATTCTCATCATCTTTTAAAACATTCAACATTGCTAACAGAAGTGGCTTGTTTGTTTCCCAAAAATCGAGCAATAGTTTTCTTTCTCTTTCACTAGTAGCCATAATTGTTCCTCCAATACTTTCATCTGGTTCGTTGATTGCTGGATAGCTTAAACACCTAAGATAATTTTCTATCAAAACATTAGCTTCTTCAGGCAAAGCTTGCTTTTTACATGGCTCAAGCACATAATCTACGAGATACTGATAATTAATTTGAATATACATTTTACATTTACACTGCTGGTCATCTAATGACAGAAGTTCATTTGTGGTTAAAGGAGTAAGAAATACATATAAGACTTCACTGGTACCCCTAAATTCTTTTTGAGCCCATTCAAAGTATGCATTTGTTTGGTCTGTATGCTCTTTTGAGTACACCTTATTTTCAAGTACTATTTTTAAATCCTTCTCTTCTTCCCCAACCCTCAGCCTTACACTTATAAAAATATCTACTCTTCTTGCATTACTTATAGCCTTCTCACGCTCTAAATCTACATCTAAAATTTCATAGTTGCCAGTTATAATTTGGTCAATTAAATCATCTGGAAACAATACCGGTGTTTTTTTAGCATATAAGCAATCAAATGTGACAACAATAAGCATTTCAAGAAACTTCCTCATAGGATAACTGTTTAGCCCATGATTTTGATTTGGATCAAGTAGCCATGCAATAAAATTGCTATGTATGTTTTCATTTCTCATAATTTTTAGTATGTCGAAAATGCTTCTTTGTGAATAGTAGCTCTTTAATTCCTGGTATTGTCTGGAGTTAAATAAATTAACAATACTCTTTCTAATATTTAACTCTTCGTTACTAATTTCTTTAGTTGAATTCATTTATACTGCTCCTCCCACCAAATCTTAATCAACCCTCGGTACCCAAATAGTGCTTTGACTATCGCAATATCCCCTAGCCTTAATCTCTCTAGCATATTCAAGTCCATTCTCAGTCAAATTTATTAAGAAATGCATATTGACTGAGTACTCAACAAGTCCCTCTTTACCCAATTCAGATAGCACATCACTTACTCTTTCTATTGGAATATTACTGTAAATACATTCTTCCATTCTATCCCGTGTTTTTATAATTAGTTTATGCTTGTTATTACTATGTATAAATAATCCAAAGGTTACTCCTTCAAGCTGACTTTCGTATTTGTATAGCTCAAGTAAAAGGTCCACTGCGTAATATGAGAGCTTTTCACCCCTTCTAAATAGCTTAGTTGACATACTCATAATAACATCCGTCATTTCCACACTTTGTTTCCAATTGTCTGGAATGGCATTAATACCAAGAAGTGCTCCCAGAATATTACCACATATTGCACCAATGCTATCACTATCACCCGAGTGATTAACAGCCAAGCAAATTGCCTCTTCAAAATTGTTAGGGTATTTAAGCGCACAATATATAGCCATCGCCAGAGCCTCTTCACCTACCCAGCCTTGTCCCAATTGACTGATTGCTTCGATTGATGAAATATCCCTACTTAATAAATCCAACGCTTTCTCAATAATATGCAGACATTCCTCATGTCCATCGTATTGTTTAAGAAGCATTATTGCTTCATGCGTGGACTGCAACAGCTCTTTTCCCGAAAGAATCTCAGCAATTATAGCAGCTAGCATCCCTGCCGAAAGATACCCGCTTGGATGTCCATGAGTAATGGCAGCACATTCTGCCGCTATCCTAAAAGCTCTTTGCGGTGAATCATAAAAGTACATGCCAACAGGGGCAACTCTCATAACACCCCCACAGCCCTTGCTATTATTGATTGGACGACTAATTGTCCCATAGTTTTGCTTTGAGCTTGAACTAAGAGCCGAAATACAGGTATTGCCAGGAGCCCTCCTTGCATAAAGCTCTCTAACTGATAGTAAATCACTCTTATAGTCTAGCTCTTCATTGTTTAAAATCCAGTTATAATCCTGGCTTGCAAGCCTGCGAGTCTGTGTATATAACCACCTCTGATACGCATAGAAAACACAGCTTGTATAGCTACTTATATCTTTATGTCTTCCTCCATGATGAGCCCATAAGAGCCCTTCAGCAGTAAACAGTGTCATCTGGGTATCGTCAGAAATTAATGCCTTATTACCAGTAGCATCCACTACCAGATCCCTAATACCATCAGCGCCAAACCTACTATGTATTTCATTTATATCCATGAATTCAACTTTATAGCCTAGTGCATCACCAATAGCACCACCCACAAGACAGCCTTGGAACTTTTCTAATAGCATATCTAAGTCCCCCAATATAAAATATAACAGGAAATAATTACAAATTAATTATATCACATTTAATGTACCACATACTGGATAGTGAAAATTAAAATACCCGAAAAAAACTTGCTGCTGCAAAACTGGGGTGATTTGAACCAAAATGTAGTTGCTTCAGTTACAATCCCGATAGATAAATCACATCCATATATAACCTCTTAAATTATGATCTTTTCTAGCTCTGGTAATTGTACTTATAGCTTTTTGGGTTGTTACATACATTATTGTGCCACTACCTACAAAAGTTGCATCTTATGTACTTTTTTTATATTTACACTAATGTGTATAGTAATCCCATAGTCAATAAAGTTATTATAAATTGATGAAACAGGAGTGATCCTTAACAGAACAAGGAGAGGTGAACATAGTCGGGACCATCTATAAAACAGAATTTATGAGTAATGAGTAATGAGTAATGAGTAATAAATATTATCGTAAATTAACAAATAATATTCGACATTTTTTTTACAAGCATTCATAATATTTATAAACTAAGTTAATAGGAGAAAATGAGATGATAAATATTGATATCTTAACAAAAAAATATTTAGATTATTGTAAGTATCAAAAAAAACTAAATGATAAATCCTTAAAGGCATATAAAATTGACCTTACTCAATTTACATACTTCATAAAAGACAATGATTATGAATTGAATAAGACTAATATTTCGAATTTTATTACATATCTACACAAAACATATAAGCCTAAAACGGTAAGAAGAAAAATAGCAAGTTTAAAAGCCTTTTGTAACTTTCTGGAGTATGATGAGATTATAGAAAAGAACCCCTTTACAAAAATGAAAATAAAATTTCAGGAGCCGTTACTATTGCCCAAAACACTCTCGCTTAATACCATTCAAGCTGTCCTATCTGCTGCATACGGAGAATTGTATTTAGCAAAGGAGAGTACTAATTATTACAACTCCGTATTGCGGGATATAGCCGTTCTTGAATTACTTTTCGCAACTGGAGTTAGAGTATCTGAATTATGTTCCCTGACTGTAATGGATGTCAATTTATCAGAGGGTTCTATAAAAATATTTGGTAAAGGGTCAAGAGAACGAATTGTTCATATTGCAAACGAAGATGTACTTAACTCACTAAAACGATACACTAATGCTTTGCCAATAAATAAAAATGGCTTTTTCTTTATCAACCGCCTTGGAAATCGTCTATCAGAACAATCTGTAAGGTATATGATTAATAAATATGCAAATAAATCAGGAGTATCAATACATATAACTCCCCATATGTATCGCCACTCCTTAGCCACCTTATTATTAGAAGCTGATGTTGATATACGATATATACAACGTATATTAGGGCATAGTTCAATAGTGACAACTCAGATCTATACCCATGTTACATCAAATAAACAAAAGTCAATACTTATCTCGAAGCACCCCAGAAACAAAGTTATTTTGAATAAAGGATAACTATTAATTATCTATTTTTGATATATTATAGGGGATTATAATGTTTGATGAGATAAGAAAGTTGTACACTAACTTACATAAGCAGCCTAAATT